>NZ_JASJFF010000047.1:0-4750 GCF_030065435.1 Microcystis sp. M53603_WE2 | reverse complement strand
GCCAGACGCAAACCCCAATCGAGCAGATAACCAATCGCGCCAATAACGAGAATCACCGCCATCAACTCCGAATAAGCGAGTCGATCGCGTGTATCGAGAATATAATAGCCCAAACCCGCACTAACCCCCAGCATTTCCGCCGGGACAAGAACGATCCAGATAATACCTATAGCCAAACGGAAACCAGTTAAGAGATGGGAGAGGATCGCAGGCAGAATAATCTGGAAAACCGTTTCCCCTCGGGTAGCACAGAGACTGCGGGCTAAAGTCAACCAAGAGAGATCAACCGCATTAACCCCAGCAGCCGTATTGAGAAGGATCGGCCAGATGGCCGCCACCGTCAGCAAAAAATACACGGGTAGATCACCAATTCCCAAAACCATCACCGCTAAAGGCATCCAAGAAAGGGGCGAAATCATGCGTAGAAATTGAAATAGGGCTGACAAAGCCGATTCAAGGGAGCGATACAACCCGATTAATACCCCCAACGGCACACCGATGGCACTAGCGAGGGCCAAGCCCACAATAACCCGGCGGCAACTGGTGAGGATATGGGGCATAATCTCCCCCCCAACAAAAAGACGTAATAAAGCGACAAAAGATCGCTCAGGGGAAAAATCATTTAAAATCGGGTTTGAGTGCCATAGAGGACTGGTAAATAGCCACCAGAGCAATAATCCAAAACCGATACCCCATAAGGGTAGTAAAGCTCTTGGCGGGGAGGTCAAAGATTGTGACTTCATAGGTTCGGATTCTTAAAATTTGATCGTCTCGATGCGGGAGAGATTATTCGGTAAGCCGAAAGCTTTCGGTCCGCCCACCTGTTGCAAGGCATTACGGACAAAAGAGTCATCCACGAGATCCCGCGCCACCTGTCGGGGTTGCAGTTTTTGGAGAAAATCCGTATTTCCTTCTACCTGAGTGGTTTTGAGCAAGCGTACCAGTTCCGACCTATAGGAAGGGAAAGGATAGGGCTGGAAATCGATCCGGTTGACCTGCCAAGCTGGATTCTCGATCGCCCCGTCTTTCTTATAGAAATTGCGATCGTAGTAAGTAAGCGCCCGTTGCAATACTGGCAGCGGGTGAGGCGTATATTTTCCACCATCTTTAGAGAGAATCCGGGCCACTTCGGAGCGATTGCCCCGGGACCAGAGTTGAGCTTTAACGAGGGCGTTTACCACCCTCTGCGTCCATTGTTTCCGTTGCCTAATATCCTCCTCGTGAACAAAGACAACGCAACAGGCGTGATTCTTCCAGACATCGCCGGTGAAACGGAGAACCCTACCGGTTTTGAGATTTTCCGCCGCCGCGTTGAAAGGTTCAGCAACGATATAACCACCGATGCTCTTATTGGCGAGGGCTGATACCATATCCGGGGGCGGGAGAACCACTAGATTAACCTCGTTAGACGCGATCGGCGCGTCCTTGGCTTTGCGAACTATTTTCAGCCCGTTACGTTGTAAGAGTTGTTGCAAGACCAAATTATGAATGGAATACCAGAAAGGAACCGCGATCGTTTTGCCTCCCAATTCCCTGGGATTTTCAATATCGGGAAGGACGGTGAGGGCTGAACCGTTGGTATGGTTCCAAGCAACGATTTTAGCGGGGAAATTGCGCCCGTAACGAATCCAGATCGAGGTGGGAAAAAGAACGTGAATAACGTTCACCTGCCGGGCGAGAAAGGCCTCAACAATCTGCGCCCAAGAGCGGAATAGGCGCGGTTGTTCGGCAGTTAAACCTTCCGCTTGATAAAGTTTTCGCGAGTGGGCCACCAATAGGGGGGCGGCATCCGTAATCGGTAGATAACCGATTTTCACAGGCTGATCGTTGGCATTGGCGTTAACGGGGAGATTCCAATTATCGGCGGCGATCGCTGCCCCGAAGGAACTGGTAAACAGTGCCGAAAGTTTCAGGAAATCTCGACGGCTCATGCCGCAACAAGCACAATTATCGTGTAGGTTCATAGATTTACAGTGTCATCACAAGGGCTAATTCTTGAAAAATTGACCGGCGTAGATCACTCAAAAGCTTGGCTGACTCGAAACGGGGTTTCGGCATCGTGATCGTCCATTCTCGGCGGATGCCCACCGGATGACGGCCCATGAGAAGAACTCGATCAGCCACTAATAGGGCCTCGTCGATGTCGTGGGTAACGAGGAGAACCGTGCTGTTATAGAGAGCTATGACTTCTAGGAGGAGTTTTTGCATCTCGAAACGGGTGATCGCGTCGAGGGCGCTAAACGGCTCATCCAGGAGGAGGAGAGAGGGGCGGCGGGCGAGGACGCGGGCTAGAGAAACTCTCTGAGCCATACCGCCCGATAGTTGATGAGGATAGGCACGCTCGAAGCCCTCTAGTTTGACGCTTTTAACGGCGGTGTGAACCCTTTCGCGTAATTGCTGATGATCGAGGCGGGGCATCCGCTTTAATTTCAAACCAAAAGCCACGTTTTGCCAAACGGTTAACCAAGGTAAAAGGGCGGGGGATTGAAAGACGATCGAGCTGCGGATGTCTGGTGCTTGTAGGGGTCGTGAGTGCAATTGTATTTCTCCGCCATCGGCACTTTGCAAACCAGCGGCGGTAGCAAGGAGGGTAGATTTACCGCAACCACTGGCCCCAAGCAAACAAACCACCTCACCGGAGCGCACCTGTAGGTTAATATCCTCAAAAACGGTACGGTAGCCATGGCGGGTTTTATAGCGTTTGTGGAGATTTTTGAGGCTGAGGACGGGGTAATCAGTGGCGATGCTCATTCCCTCACCCCCGCTCGATCGAGTTCGCCAGTGAGAATTTTATCGGTAGAGGACTGACGTTGTAATTCTCTTTCTAGTTGAATCAGGCTCGGAGTTAACACCGGTAAAAAGGCGACCTCGCGCAGCCGTCGGGCCGTGTCGCTATTACGGAAATAGCCTTTTCCTCCCTTAATTTCCGCTTCTAACCATACGGATTCCACCGCTAACCGGGTAATGTCCACTCTGAGGGTGAATAGTTGGCGTGTCCCTCCGAGATCGAAGCTTTCTAGGGTGCTGAATTGCTCGATTTTCTTTTCTAGACGAGTCAGACGCTCCCGGGCGAAGAAATAACGATCGCTGGCTACCGCTGCCTTTCCCCCTAAACTTTTCTCTGTCTCCCCAAGGGATTTACGCGTAATGCCAAGGGCCAGTCCGCATTGTAACAGCAAGAAACAGGGGCGGACTGAGGGTAAAAATTTTGCTGCTTCCAAGCTGATAATCCAGTCGTGAGATAACTGAACTCGATCGAATTCAAGGGTACTGGTGCGGGAAGCTTGTAAACCCAATAATTGTAGGTCTTCACCCCGTTTTAACCCCTCTGCGAAGGAGGGAAGGGCGAGGATAAGAGTTTGTCCAGATCTAGTTTGAGCGGCAACGGCCACTATGAATTCTCCCTTAGAGTCGAGGTTAGAGACCCAGGGCAGGAAGCCATTAACAGTGACGTTTTCCCCCTCGATCTTTGCTTGTAAACGCAGCTCCTCGATACCGCCGAGGTACTTCATCGCGTTGGAGAGTCCTGTCGCTCCGGCTATCTCTCCCTTGAGAACAGCTGGTAGAATTTTGTTTTGTAGGTAAGTGTTATTACTGGCGGCCAGATATTGAATGAAGACGCGCTGACACCAGAAAACAAAACCGGTGGTCAGGCAGCATTGGGACACAGAGGAGATCGCCTCTACTGCCTGTAATAAGGAGCCACCCCGGCCTCCTAAGCTTTCAGGTATAGCATAGCCGAACCAGCCCGATTCTCCTAGCTTGGTTAGGGCCCAACCGACGTTGAGATTAGCTGTACCGTTGTTGAGGTCAGTGGCTCTTTCTTCCAGAAAAGAAAGGATTTCGGAGCCTCGATCAAGCATAATTGTTTTCTCCTAGGGGTGAATATTTTCAATCGAGGTCAAACTATCTATAGGTGCGCCGACCACTTCTCTGGCTCTTTTTACCGCCGCTTCATCGGGACTATCGTAGAAACAGAGACATTTACTCAAGTCTTCGCAAATATATGTAGGGTTTGCTGAATAAATCTAAAAACCTTATCCAACAAGGTTTTTAGACTTTTTTGACCTCAAAAAGTGCCGACCATTGGAGTGATTGGGGGGAAAATTCAGGTACTTTTTCCCTGAAAATTAGGTAGTTGACCACCTGAAAATCGATAAAACCCCACACCCCACACCCCACACCCCACACCCTGCCCCCAGGAAAAACTTTTTCAGCAAGCCCTAAATAGGGACAGAATCAGGGTTCCCGAGGATACTTTATCTCGGCTGATTTCTGAGAGCCTTGTAAATCAAGACTAAAGATATAGTTGCACAGGGGTAACGTCGCTTTACCGTAAACTTTTTCAGCTTGTCCGAGCGGGATTCCTAGTTCGATATCTTCAACAGTGCCATCGTTGGGATTCTCTGTCTGAATGATTCCCATCGGAAACATAAAAAAGAACTTGATTCCTTGCTCACTCTACCATTTCAGAAGTTTAATAAATCTCAGATTATGACCTTCTAAAGTATAGCTTGTAATCACTTGCTCGAATGAATTAGCATGGTGCGTTCCCAAAAATCTATCGGTGCGGCAGTAGGAGCCACATTAGGGAACGCACCCTACAGCGATGGCGTACTGCTACGCAGTGCCTTCGGCATCGCACTAACCCTAACAACAATTTTTGATTTTTACCAGAGGTCTATTGACTGAATGATGGGATGTAATATTTCAATAACCAGCATTTTCTTGGTGCTTGAGCTATACAATG
>NZ_JASJFF010001320.1:0-3342 GCF_030065435.1 Microcystis sp. M53603_WE2 | reverse complement strand
GGTGGTGGAGGGAATCAACAATAAACTTAAACTAATAAAACGGAGAGGCTATGGCTTTAGAAACTTTCGGAATTTTTGGGTTAGAAGTATGTTATCTTGGCATCTTGTATGTTGATTTAGCATAAAGGGTAACGAAGAGCCTGATTACCAATCAGTTTGAGAGTTGCTCAAAGTAGGTTCACTGTTCATATTTTGTCGCTCCGCCACCTTTGAATTGTTAGATAGTAGTGAGGCGATTGCCATATTTTAGTACATCAGATATGATATAAACACATCATGGCTGATCAAAGCAAACCTTTAGCTTGGCTGCATGGTGAGATCAAGACCCCACCTTTCAGTTTAGAAGCACGGATCGAAGCAGGTGTCTTACTCAGGCAACTACAGGAAGGCGAACCCCTTGGTTTGCCACATTCGCGTCCTATGCCAAGTGTAGGCTATCATTGTCATGAGCTACGCATTAGAGACATCGATAAAAATTGGAGGATTATTTATCGAATTGATGAAGATGCAATCTTGATTATTGAGGTGTTTAATAAGACAACAAGAGCAACACCCAAAAGTGTAATTGAGGTTTGTAAGAAACGCTTGAGTAAATACGATACTGATCAGCAGGAATAAGAGGATGGAAGAGACTAAAAAAGGGCTTTTGGAATCAAAAGGCTGGAAAATCGGAACCGTTTCCGACTTTTTAGAGTTAACGCCCGAAGAGATTATCCTTGTTGAAATCAAACTAGCTCTTAGCAAAAGTTTGAAAAGTCAGCGGCAGAAGATAATGACTCAAAGTGAACTGGCCAATAAAATCGGCTCTAGTCAACCTCGGATTGCCAAAGCTGAAAATGGCGATCCGTCGGTTTCACTGGAATTGCTTATCCCCTCGCTGTTGGCAACAGGTGCCACTCCTCAAGACATCGGACAAATCATTGCCAGTGTCAAAGGCGTTGCTGAATCAAGACCTGAATGCTAATTTTGTGCATCCTATCCACTAATGTTAGTTATTGTCGTTGATGCGATAAATCCCTGAATTTCCCCAGCATCAATACGCTCAAATAATCTTGCTGCGTTTTCCACAAATAGCTCTCGTTCTTGTAGAAAATCAAGAATGACATTGGTATCAATCAGAACTCGCATTATTGATACTTCTCGATCAGATAGGTTACATAATCGGTTGGGGCGTTAGTTTACCCTGTAGCTGCCGAAATCTCAGAAACACCTCGCAAGCGCAACAGATTTCCCCGCTTGGATTTGAGGTTTGCTTCCCGTTGTTTAGAATGTATGAACAAGGTGAAATCACCCTAGAGGGATTAGCAAGAAAAGCTCCTCTCATTGCCCGTGCTATTGAAAAGCAACAGGAAATCTCTTAAATCCTAGACAAACAAAAAAACATTAGTATTTCGGCATCTAGTCGGGTATTGGCTGTACCATTATTTAATATCAATTTGCTGTAATTCTGGTAAAAGTTCTTTAAATAAAAGCCTAAATCTTTTTATACATATTATTTTAAACATCAATTTTAAAGCATCCCAATTAATTGCATCATAGCGGATCAATTCTAGGACAATTTTTATGTTTAATTTTTTGATACAAATCAAAAGCCAATGCAGGCAAATATAATCTTCTATAACTGACAATTCTGGTAACTTTTCCCGATGTTTAGGATGTACCATGTCATAAATTTTTTGTTTGATTAAAATATTTTTTTTGCATCGCTCTTTTATTGATATATTGCTATGGCAACATCCCGACCATACTCTTTTAAAACATAGACACTTACCGACAAATACAGCATCGCCGTACTTGGCAATTTCTATCCATGAGTTAATATCATCATAATTACCGTCAAAGTCTTTATCCCAGCCTCCCGATCGCAAAAATGCTTTTTTTTGAAAAGCAACTTGAACAGGTGTTCCCAAAGGACAGATATCCAAAAGCATACCGTAGTGTATGTCTTCTTGCCGAATACAAAGAGCTAAATTATTAAATTGAACTTGATGTTTATCATCGATAATGTTGCCTATTATATCAATTTTTTTTGCCTGACAAGAGCAAATAACAGCATCAGGAAAATAAACGAGAGATTTGCCGATAATTTCGATACATTCAGGCATAATATAATCATCATCATCAATCAGCTTAATCCATTCTCCTTTGGCAATTTTGACTCCAATATTAACACTTTCTGAATGTCCTAAATTTATCGAGTTGCGATGATATATAACTCGATCACCTAACTGCTTGATATATTCTTCAGTTTGATCAGAAGAAGCATCATCTACAACAATAATTTCACAGTTTATAGTTTGATTGATTGCCGATTCTAATGACCATTTTAAAAATGGTAAGCGATTATATGTTGTTATAACAATACTGAATTTCATGAGCATTTACAAGAATATTTAGTTTAGGTAAAATATTTTCTTTTTTTATTATTTGTTAAGCCATGAATCGCTGACAAAATCGACCAGGATATAAGATTGACTCTTTCATCAAAAATAGTAACATCAAAGACATGAAATAATATACAAGCAAAAAAAGCTGTTAAATAAGTAAATATAATCAATTTTTCTTCTGAGTTATCCAGATTTATTTTGGTTAAAAGTATAATCCCTTTTGCCAATATCCAGCCAACTAAAAAATAGAAAAAAACTGTCCAGGGAATCCCCACTTCAGACAGAAGCATCAGTGTTAAGTTGTGTGAATGTCCTATTACTATCTGAGATTGAGGCTGATAGAGATGTTTAAAACTTCCTAAACCCCATCCTTTCCAAGGTGACTTAAGGGCTAAATGCCAGGAGAATTTCCACAGAGTTATTCGGAGAGTTTCTACATCTCGATTAGGATAAAATTGATCGTTTATTCGAGCCCAAATAAACATTGGAACAATTAATCTAAACCAATCTCTTACTGGAGGATTGCCAAAAGCAGCGATAATAATCGCCCCGCTCACGATTGCTACTGTTAGCAAAATCCATCGCCAGCCTAAATAAATAGCAAAAGCAAGACAAGTTACTAATGTAGTCATCCAACCATTACGAGAATGAGTTAAAATTAGAGCAATAAATGTTAGGGAATTGATCACCAAAAGCAGACTAAGATAAAAAAATTTTTTATCAGTATTCGATTTTCTTAACTCTAGAATTATTAAGCCCAGTCCCAACACCCAAATAATAGTTAGAAAACTTGCTAGAAAATTAGCATGATAAAATGGCTCTTCGGTTTGTGTTATGCAATGGACGGGGGTTATAAGGGATGGAACCCTTATAGAGAAAGGCATTTAGCGATTTTTGTCAATTGTTTTTGCTCTAGAGCGAACTAATCAATTAAATCTCTTGCCAGATAAGGATT
>NZ_JASJFF010000175.1:0-3211 GCF_030065435.1 Microcystis sp. M53603_WE2 | reverse complement strand
CCCACACCCCACACCCCACACCCCACACCCTACACCCCACACCCTACACCCCACACCCCACACCCTACACCCCACTTCCCCACTTCCCCACTTCCCCACTTCCCACTTCCCCACACCCCACACCCCACACCCCCACTTCCCCGCTTGATCGAGTACAATAGAGTGTTCAGCAAAAGCGATCAGCTATTAGCTTTGATTAGTCCTTCGGTAAGAATATAAACCAGAGAAAAGACCCATTAAAAGCGGCAATCAGCTGAAAAAGCTCAAAAACTGAATTTTAGGCTGAAGGCTGACGGTAGCTTGCTGAAAGCTGAATCCCGTTGATAATTTTTTTACTTGAATCACCGTGGTTATCCAAATCGACTCAACTCAAAACTACGAAACTAAAACCCAAGAGATCGCTAGACAACTTTTAGCCGAAACTCGGGAAAAAAAAGGTCTTTGGTCTGCTTTACAGGATCAAATGCGTTGGGATGATAAATTACTCGATTGGGCAATGTCTAACCCCAATTTACGAGTACAATTATTCCGTTTTATTGACTGTTTACCCGCTTTACGCAGTAATGCCGAGATCGCTAATCATCTCCAACAATACCTCGGTGATGCTTCCGTAGAACTGCCCAGTGCGCTGAAAAGTATCCTCAACTTTAGTGATCCTAACTCCTTACCCGCTCAAACGGCCGCCAGTCTGATCAGTAAATCCGTAGAAACCTTAGCTCGTAAGTATATCGCCGGGGAAGACCTAGGGCAAATTACTCGCACTGTCACCCGTCTGCGGAAGGAAAAAATGGCTTTTACCATAGATCTCCTCGGTGAAGCGGTAATTACTGAAGCGGAAACCCAAGTTTATCTACAAAGTTATCTGGATTTAATGACCCATTTGGCTCAAGAAGCGAGCAAATGGAATAAAGTTAGCCAAATTGATGAAGCGGACGGCGACTTACTACCACAAGTGCAGGTTTCTGTCAAGCTAACTGCCTTTTATTCTCAGTTTGATCCCATGGATCCGATTGGTAGTAAGGAGAAAGTTTGCGATCGCATTCGCCTACTGTTGCGACGCGCTCAGGAGTTAGGGGTGGCAGTCCATTTTGATATGGAACAGTACGTTTATAAAAACCTCACCCTGGCTATCCTGAAAGAATTACTCCTAGAAGAAGAATTTCGCAGTCGTACCGATATTGGCATCACCCTACAGGCATATTTAAGAGATTCTGCCCAAGATTTACAAGATTTAATTAATTGGGCCAAAAAGCGCGGTTATCCCCTGACTGTCCGGCTAGTCAAAGGCGCTTACTGGGATCAGGAAACGATTAAATCTCGGCAAAATCACTGGCCACAGCCGGTATATAACGAAAAATCGGCCACCGATGCCAATTATGAGCGGATGACGCGGTTATTATTGGAAAATCATCAATATTTATACGCCGCCATCGGTAGTCATAACGTGCGATCGCAAGCCTTGGCTTGTGCGATCGCAGAAAGTTTAGAAATTCCCCGTCGTCGCTTTGAAATGCAGGTATTGTACGGCATGGGCGACCAATTAGCCAAAGCGTTAGTGAAGCGGGGTCATCGGGTGCGGGTTTATTCCCCCTACGGACAACTCTTACCCGGTATGGCCTACCTAATCCGCCGTTTATTAGAAAATACCGCTAATAGTTCTTTCCTAAGGCAAAATTTGGAGGATCGTCCCGTGGAAGATTTAATCGCAGCCCCCCGGGTTTTAGGCAAGGATAACCCGATTATCGCCGGTTTTCCTAATGCCCCCGATACAGATTATGCTAACGAGCAATTACGAAATAAAGCGAGTCAAGCCCTTACTTTTGTCAAAAATTCCCTCGGTAAAACCTATTTACCCCTAATTAACGGCGAATACGTCACCACCAATGTTCAAATTAATTCCGTTAATCCCTGTAACCCGCAGGAAATAGTGGGTAAAGTGGGCTTAATTGAGGTGGAACAGGCAGAAAAAGCGATCATAGCGGCGAAACAGGCTTTTCCCGCTTGGAGACGCACTCCAGTGGCTAAAAGAGCCGAAATACTGCGAAAAGCGGCAGATTTGATGGAAGCGCGACGACACGAGTTATCGGCCTGGATTTGTTTGGAAGTGGGCAAAGTTATCCAACAGGCGGATCCGGAAGTGTCAGAAGCGATCGATTTTTGCCGTTATTACGCCTCCGAGATGGAAAGACTGGATTTAGGGCATAATTTCGACGTAGCAGGTGAGAATAATCGTTATTCCTACCAACCCCGGGGTATTGCTTTAGTGATTTCTCCCTGGAATTTCCCCCTAGCCATTGCGGTGGGGATGACAGTAGCGGCTTTAGTAGCCGGTAACTGCACGCTATTGAAACCTGCCGAGACTTCTTCGGTGATTACGGCGAAATTTGCCGAGATTCTCCTAGAAGCGGGTATTCCTGCCGGAGTCTTCCAATATATCCCGGGTAAAGGTTCGCAAGTGGGGGCGCATTTAGTTAGCCATCCCGATGTTCACCTAATCGCCTTCACCGGTTCACGAGAAGTGGGCTGTCGCATCTATACAGATGCCTCCATCGTGCAAAAGGGTCAAAAACACCTAAAACGAGTTATCGCCGAAATGGGCGGCAAAAATGCCCTAATTGTCGATGAGAGTGCCGATTTAGATCAGGCCGTTGTCGGTGCGGTTAAGTCCGCTTTTGGCTACACCGGCCAGAAATGTTCGGCCTGTTCGCGGATAATTGTTCTGGAAAGCGTCTATGATAGCTTTGTTGATCGCTTTGTCGAGGCTACCAAGTCCCTCAATATCGGGCCGACGGATTTACCGAGTACGGAAGTAGGACCGGTTATCGACGAGAAAGCTCAAGCAAGAATTCGGGAATACATCGAAACTGGTAAAAAAGAGGCTGAATTAGCCCTAGAAATGCCAATTCCAGAAGTGGGTTATTTCGTCAGTCCCACCGTCTTTAAGAATGTTCCCCCTGATGCGGTAATAGCGATGGAGGAAATTTTTGGTCCAGTGGTGGCGATTATCAAAGTGAGCAATTTCGAGGAAGCTTTAGCTGTAGCTAACGGAACCGACTATGCTTTAACCGGCGGCTTATATTCTCGCACTCCTGCCCATATTAACCGAGCTATGCAGGAATTTGAAGTGGGAAACCTCTATATTAACCGGGGAATCACCGGCGCGATTGTCTCCCGTCAACCCTTCGGGGGTTTCAAGATGTCGGGGGTAGGT
>NZ_JASJFF010000817.1:0-5393 GCF_030065435.1 Microcystis sp. M53603_WE2 | reverse complement strand
TTCGGGAAAAGTGGCAGAAATCGCCCTACAGGTGCAAACTTCGGGGGCTAATTTAGTTGTATTCAATCGCGACCTTTCTCCCGCCCAAATTCGCAATCTAGAGAACCAAATCGGGGTGAGAGTGGTCGATCGCACCGAGGTAATCCTGGATATTTTCGCCCAACGGGCCCAATCGCAAGCGGGTAAACTACAGGTAGAATTAGCCCAATTAGAATACACTTTACCCCGTCTCACCGGGCGCGGATTAGCTATGTCGAGATTAGGGGGAGGAATTGGCACTCGCGGACCGGGGGAGACAAAATTAGAAACAGAACGCCGAACTATTCAACGTCGTTTATCCCGTCTCCAGGATGAGGTGGATCAACTGCAAGCTCATCGTTCCCGTTTACGCAAACAACGGCAAAAACAAGATGTAGCCAGTGTGGCGATCGTCGGCTACACCAATGCGGGAAAATCTACTTTAATTAATGCTCTCACCGCTGCCGAAGTTTATACCGCCGATCAACTGTTTGCTACCCTCGATCCCACCACCCGACGCTTAACTATTACCGATCCCCTCACCCAAGTCTCTCACACCCTGTTACTAACCGATACGGTGGGTTTTATCCACGAATTACCCCCCTCGCTGGTGGATGCTTTTCGGGCAACTTTAGAGGAAGTAACGGAAGCAGACGCATTACTCCATCTGGTGGATCTCTCCCATCCAGCTTGGGAAAGTCAGATTGCCTCGGTGTTAAAAATCCTCTCGGAGATGCCGATTCAAACTGGTCCAATGTTAATGGTGTTTAATAAGTTGGATCAGGTAAAAAGCGACGATTTGGAAATAGCTAAGGAAAAATATCCCCAAGCTGTTTTTATCTCGGCTATTCGTCGCCTAGGATTGGAAACTTTAAAACAAAAGTTAATCGATTTAATTGCTTAAGTATAGCAGTAAGCTGTCAGTATTCAGGAGACAGGAGACAGGAGTTAGGAGTCAGTATTCAGGAGTCAGGAGATTATTTTTATTTATTCTTACCACTTCCTAATTCCCACTTCCTAATTCCCACTTACCACTTCCTAATTTATAATTTATAATTCCCACTTCCTAATTCCTAATTTATAATTCCCACTTCCCACTCTCCCATACCTTTTAAACAGGATTTTGTATCAGTTATTCAGTTATTATAACTATCATCTATTAGCCCCAAGATAAATTAACTCGGTATCGGGACGCTTACCAAAGATTTTTTCGGAATAGTGTAAAAGCTCATCATTTTTGATTAACTTCAAAAACTCGTCATTGTCAAGAAATAGTTTCCAGCGATTAGTCACATCCATCTGTTGAGCATTGCCAGTAAAGTTCTGCTTTTCAAAGGAACTGCCACCACCATAACTACTAACATAATTTAAGCCAGCATCAGAAAACTCTAGATTAAGAGCGGCGGAAATTTCTGGCTCTTCGGTAATTGTTATGCAATGGACGGGGGTTATAAGGGATGGAACCCTTATATAGAAAGGCATTTAGCGATTTTTGTCAATTGTTTTTTATCTAGAGCGAACTAATCAATTAAGTCTCTTGCCAGATAAAGATTTAGTCGATTTATGCCCCCCTATCGAACCATACCAAGTAACGAAGAACCAAATTTCTCGACGATAACTAATATCAGAAAACCATAGATTGTAATTAATAATAACCTTGTTATTACTTAGATAGCTAGTTTCTTCAAGGAATTCTTTGGCGTATTCAATCCACATATCAGTCAGAGACATTCCTTTTGTCTTGACAGATAAAAATCCCTTTTTCAAACGACTGGCAATCAGATTAAACGTATCTCTGAGTAAAAGTACATCGTACCTAAGTAGGGAGGCACAATTATTTGTAGGATGGGTTAGCGGTAGCGTAACATAATCGGGCGTTGGGTTTCATGCTTCAACCCAACCTACGTTCATCTTATATTTAATTCCACCCACCTACTTATGACTGGTTTTCCCTACATAAAGATCATGTTTTTTTTCATATTTTTGCTCAGTTATTTTGGCAATACTATGGTCTTCGTAGCTATACAAAAAACAGTTTTTAGTCTTGAAATTTCCCCAAGCTTCCTCTCGAAAACCCATAAGGGTTGAAGTGTAGATGAAAATGCCTAAAAGGACTGATACTAACATTAACATTATTCGGAAAATAAGAATCTTGTTCTTGCGCTCTAATCCAATTTCACACCGCATGATTACCACTACGTTTCAAACCGATAAAACGAATTTCTCTTTGATTGATGACTTTTTCTAGTTGATCTTTTTGAGTTAGAGTACGCCAGAAATCCCAGGCATCATAGACTAAATCACGCTTTACTTTTCTTAAGTTATATAGTGAATACTTGGCTGGTTTTGAACGCTCATTTATCTGACTCATTAGTTCAATCCTCGGCTAAATCATAAATTGAAAAACTATGCAAACAATCTTTCAGCGCATAGGCTACCTGTTGTTGTTCCTCGCAGCTTAAATCGGGGAACATAGGCAAAGATAACACTTTTTCACTGGCCAATTCAGCCATGGGTAAATCACCTTTTTTATAGCCTAAATACTGATAAACCGGCTGTAAATGTAGGGGAATCGGATAATAAACCATGGATAGGACATCTTTTTCCTGCAAAGCTGCCCGAATTTGGTCACGATTTTCCGTTAGGATTGTGTACTGATTCCAAACGTGCTTACCCCCAGCTAAAGCGGTAGGTAAAGTGATATTAGGCAAGGGTTGCAGTAATTCTCGATAACGTTGGGCAATCTCGATCCGTTGATTATTCCAAAAATCGAGATATTTTAGCTTAATTTGCAAAATAACCGCTTGAATGGCATCTAAGCGGCTATTTACCCCGATTACCTCGTGGAGATAACGCACCTTGCTGCCGTGTTCTTTAATCATGCGAATTTGTGCCGCTAACTCGGGGTTATTGGTGGTAATTGCGCCACCATCGCCACAACCGCCTAAATTTTTGGTGGGAAAGAAGCTAAAACAGCCAATATCGCCGATACTCCCCACTTTCTGCCCATGCCATTCTGCTCCCGTTGCTTGAGCGCAATCCTCAATCACCAATAAATTATGAGAACGAGCGAAATTTACCACCTCAGACATATTGACAGATTGCCCAAAAAGGTGTACTGGGATAATCGCTTTAGTCTGGGGAGTAAGCGCTTTTTCCAACAGTGCCACATCGAGGTTAAAAGTATTGATATCGATATCGACAAAAACCGGCACTGCCCCGACTAAATTAATCGCTTCGGCGGTGGCAATAAAAGAAAAAGTGGAAGTAATTACTTCATCCCCCGCTTGAATACCGAGGGCGCGCAGTGCCAGATAAAGGGCATCGGTTCCCGAATTACAGGCAACACAATCGCTAACACCGTGATAGAGGGCAAATTGTCGTTCTAATTCGCTCACAACTTCACCGCCAATATAGCGCCCAGAACGGAGGATTTCTAAAACGGCATGGTTAGCTTCTTCGCTGATGACTTGGTATTGACGGGATAAATCGACGGGGGGAATTGTACTCACGCGCTTTCACTCAAATTAGAGACTAATCGGGATTTGTTGGGGAAAAGAAGGAATAATTAGTCAAAAATAATTATAAACTTGCTATTTATAGATTAAGTATTGTTGTAATTTGTTTCTTTTATTTTTATGGATGGATTAGTAGAACTAAATCTGGTGGATTTGGGTTGGGCTTTGGGGATGATGGGTATTTGTTTAATCCTCTCCCGTTGGTCAAATTTAGCTCTAGAGGGACAATTATTATTAGCGACCGGTCGATCGATCCTGCAATTATTAGTGGTAGGCTACGTTATCGCCGTTATTTTTTCCCTGGATAATCCTCTGGCCGTGCTGGGGATTTTGGCAGTAATGATGACTATCGCGACTATTGTTGCTAAAAATCGCATCGATAGCCGAGATAAAGGCTTATTACCCCTAGTTTTTGGCTCTCTGTTGATTAGTAGCTGTCTAACTTTAGGTTATGCGATCGCTTTAATTATTCAACCAGAACAATGGTACTCGCCCCAATACTTAATTCCCTTGACGGGGATGGTGTTAGGGCAAGCGATGAATAGTGCCTCTTTAGCCGGGGAGAGATTAAGCAGTGCCATTAAAAGTCACCGTTTGGAAATCGAAACCCATCTTTGTTTAGGGGCAACCCCTCAACAAGCGATCGCAGCTTATCAAAAAGAAGCGATTCGAGCTAGTTTAATACCCACCCTCAATCAGATGATGGTGGTGGGTTTAGTCAGTTTACCCGGAATGTTCACCGGACAGGTATTGGCAGGAAGTGAACCTTTAAACGCCGCTTCCTACCAGATACTGATCCTGTTTATGATTGCCCTAGCTAACCTAATCACCGCTCAATTGGTGACAGAGGGAATCTATCGGCGCTTTTTCGGTGAGAATTTATCACTTATCAGTTAACAGTTATCAGTTAGTCAGTTATCAGTTATCACTAACCACTCCTGACTCCTAATTAACGCCCACTGTTCACTGATTACTGTTTACTGATCACTGATTTAGCCTTTCCACTTGCTGGCGACGACTTCAGCGAGATCAACCACGCGTTGGGAGTAACCCCATTCGTTATCGTACCAAGCGATAACTTTCACCATATCGCCACCCATCACCATCGTTAGACTAGCATCGATGATCGAGGAGGCATCAACACCGCGATAATCAGAGGAAACGAGGGGTAAATCATTATATTCGAGAATTCCTTTCAAAGAATTTTCCGCAGCTTCTTTGAGGACTTCGTTTACCTGTTCCGCGATCGTGCTTTTTTCCACTTGTGCGACTAAATCCACCACAGAAACGTTAGGAGTGGGTACACGCAGGGCGATCCCGTTAAGTTTCCCTTTCATTTCGGGGATAACTAAGGCTACAGCTTTAGCGGCACCGGTGGAGGTGGGAACGATGTTAACGGCAGCGGCGCGAGCGCGACGGAGATCCCGGTGACTAGCATCAAGAATGCGTTGATCACCAGTGTAACTGTGGGTGGTGGTCATCGTCCCTTTGATGATGCCGAAGTTTTCGTGAATCACTTTGACGACAGGAGCCAGACAGTTGGTGGTACAACTGGCATTACTGATGACGTTGTATTTATCGTGTTCGTATTCGTGAGCGTTGACACCAACTACATAGGTTCCCACACCCGAACCTTTACCCGGTGCGGTAATGAGGACTTTTTTAGCTCCTGCGACAATATGCTTAGAAGCGCCCTCTTCATCGACGAAAACACCAGTAGCTTCGATCACTAGATCTACACCCCATTCTGCCCAGGGCAGATTGAGGGGATTGCGATCGGAATAACATTTAATGGTTTTACCGTTAACAATTAAAGAATTATCATCGGCATCGATATTAGCGTTAAGTTTGCCTAAC
>NZ_JASJFF010001015.1:0-4138 GCF_030065435.1 Microcystis sp. M53603_WE2 | reverse complement strand
GTTTGGGTTTTCCCTTAGGAATAGAACCATTCTTGATCGTAGGGTGAGAACCACAATTAGGACAGGGGAACGGAGGTGAACTAGGGGGGGCACTTTGTTCGGTGCTAGACTGATATTTCAGTAAGCCAGACAGGAGCCAGAAAAAGATATTTATCAGAAAAGTCGTGAGCAAGCTAGAGGTTTAAAGACTGAGCGGGTTCCAATTATTTTTATTAATAAATATTTTACACAATTCATACCAGGTAAGCAAGAGGGCTACGCCACTACTACCGAATCATTACCAAAATCTGGATTCCTAATCCACACTAAGGAGATATCAGCAAAAGCTTGCTGGATAAAATTTTACAGCCAGCAAATATTAGAAGAATGGGAAAAATTACGTTAAACAATTCTGTCTTGGAAAAGTTAAAAACTGTTCTCAATTAAGCAAGATGAAGATGGCATTGAGAATTTGCCATAGAAAACGGGTTTCTCAAAGAAACCCGTTTTCTGGAATAATCAATGGGAGTGTCAATCTCTTGTCTCGATTAATTCGGGGACAAGTTCAGGAATAAAACCCGGTTCGGCTAAAGAACCAGTAACATGATGTTCAAAGACTTCTGCGGGGGGAAAAGTTTTCTTGACTTCCTGAGATTGGGGATCCGTAGAAGGTAGCCATTTAATTAGGGGTAAAGGTAGGAGAGTGGAGAGATTAGTAATCACTACCAATAACCAAAGGTTATCAAAATTAGTTTCGGTGACTCCCAACCAATGGGTTAATAAAGCGCCGATTTCTTGGGAAACTAATCCTGACATATTCCAGATGGACATTAATAAAGCGAATAGAGATGCTTCAATGCCCACGGGACAAAGACGGGCCGATAAAATTAAGACCGGTAAAAAGGCAATTTGTCCCATGACGGTGAGGATGAGACTATCCCCCAAACTAAACCAATGATCGTCAATACCGAGCGCTCGATTAGTATGGGTAACTAAGAGTAGGGTAGTCATCCCTAAAAGCGCGGAAATCACCGTACTCCAACCCAAAATTAAACGAAAGGAAATCGCTTTTAAAAACCGTTGATATACCCAGATGCCCAGGATCGAGGCTAAACTGGTGACTAAGCGCACTCGTCCTAAAAATTCCGGTTCAAATCCTAACTCGTTGGTGGTGAAGTAAAAAAAGGCAGAATCGGCGCTAGGGGTAGCCTGCCAGAGAAAAATAAAGGCAGTGGGTAATAAAATTGATTTTTGTCTAATTGCTGACCATAATTGCCCGATTTGCTCCTTGACTTTGGGCGTGGATTGTGTATCATCATTATTCTTGACTTTTTCCTCTGTGATTAAAAACGCCATGGCTGAGGCAATCAGGGGAAAAATAGCCGTGAGAGCGAAGACAGGACGAGTACCGAGGTGTGCCAGTAACCAACCCCCCAGATAAGCCGTAATTAAGCCGCCTAGCGCCGATATTCCCCAAGTTAAGGACTGTAGAGAACCGGATTGAGTGAAGGACTCTTTGCGCGCCCTTTCTACTACCAAAGAATCGACGATGACATCGCTAATGGTGACAGAAAGGGAACCAAGCAGGATCGCCGCCGTCGCTTGCCAGGCATTCTCCACCACAGTGGCTAGGGCCAACCAAGCTAAAACCCCGAGAATTCCCGATAAAATTAGGTAGGGCCGACGACGATAGCCGAAAATAGGCAAACCATCCGAAAGAAAGCCAAAAGCTGGTTTAATCACCCAAGGAATCGCCGCCACTCCGATTAATGCCCCCATCTGGGAGGGACTCAAGGCCAAATCGTCTTTTAAAAAGAAGCTAACCGCTAATCGGGAGAGTCCGAGAATGCCCTGCACGAAATAAACCCCTAAAATGCCAATTAATTCGGGATTAGGGTCATTTCCGAATAAGATACTCTCTTTAAGGAATTTTTTCCCGCGATCGATGCCAAGGCGATTAATAAGCATGAAGTTTCATAAATATTTGTTACTGTCTCTATAATAATGATTGAGCGCTCGATCGGTGCGTTAGCTGTTAGGGTTTAACTGTTGAGCTTTAGGTTTTGGCGGTTGGGTATTGGGTTTTAGGGTTTTAGTTGAATTTCCCCTGCTCCCCACTTCCCCATCCCCAATCGGCATAAAAGGCTTATTGTAATGTTATGTGGAAAGTTTCTTGCGATCGCTTTATTTGAAAGTAATATACAGAAAGATTTTTAAAAAAATGTGTATTTGGGGTGATATGGGGAAAGTTTCGGTCTAATATCTAGCTGGGCGGCTATCCTGCCAGTTAAGAAATAGAGCTTGTAACAGATTCGATTTTGCTGATAGACTTCGCCTCCCTCGTAGTTCCCTCAACCTGGTTTTAATTGGTTTGAGAATACTTCTCGCTCCACCCTCTGAGGACTGTCGTGATAGTGGTGCCACGGCAGATTTCAATCCTCACCTCCTGCACCAACAACAGTTTCAGGAGAAAATGATGAAAAGACGATTCAGAGGCCTACTGGTCTGTTCCTGCCTTTCCGTCGCAACGGTGTTAGCTGCTTCTGGCCTGGCTCCGGCCCAAACTTCAAGCCAAACTCAATACGTTGTGCAGGTGCGCCGCCAGCTTAATGGCGCCCGAGACCTTCTGGGAGCTAGGGGGTTTGAAAAGACCCATGACTATAAAATCGCCACCTTGGCCAATGGCGGCGCAAAGTCTTCTACTTTAGACCTTCAGAAGGGAATGCAATACGTCATCATCGGCGTTTGTGACAAAGACTGCTCTGACCTTGATATTAAGGTCTATGATGAAAATGATCGGGTAATAGCTACGGATAAGCTAAACGGCTTTTACTTCGGATCACCGATATAGACTCCAAAAGGGTTATAGCTATTGGATCATGCAGGTTAAGCGCCGTTTAGCTTACCTCGGCTGATGATAAGCCTTTAGTAACAGTCACCCCCAGATGGACTGGCGAGTTCCGCATCCTGGTAAGTATGTATAAATGCGGAAACAGTCCCTGTTATTACGGGATTGGAGTATTTGGCCAGTAGTGCGATCGCGTCGCCTCCTAGGTTGGGTTGAGCGCAACAATACTGGGTCGAAAATGGCTCAATTCGCTTGTTTAAGCGAAACCCAACCACCCCAAAGGTTACTCTTGGTTGGGTTTCCTAGCGTCAACCCAACCTACAATAGTTGCTGCTCTCGTAGTGGATTGTTTCAGTGCGCTCGCCATGGCCCTAGGGTGCGTTCCCTAAGGTCAGTCCTACTACTGCACCGATAGATTGTTGGGAACGCACCTTGCTCATTCATTGAGGCTGTAAGTCCAGATAATCTAATATCCTCTGTCAGATTAGCAGCTAATTGGGGATAGATCATCTACTTGTTGCATTAATGCGATGCCGAAGGCACGGCGTAGCAGTACGCTGCTCTGGTAGTGGTGGAGGGTTCATAAAAGAATGCCCCAATCGGCATAACAGACTTAACGCGATCTGCAACTAAAAACGACAGAATCAGGGTTCCAGAGGATACTTTATCTCTGCTAATACCATTTTTCTTTATTCTTGGCAGGTATCTTACCCCCCCCCTTGCCCCCACGAAAAACTTTTTGCCGCAAACCCTACTTATGAAAAATGGTATAATTTCTGAAAGCCTTGTAAATCAAGACTAAAAATATAGTTGCACAAGGGGTGACTTATTGTCGTGTTATTGGGAAAGTTTCTTGCGATCGCTCTATTTGAGAGTAATATACAGAAAGATTTTTTTTAAAATGTGTATTGGGGGTGATGTGTGGAAAGTTTCCGTATAATATCTAGTTAGTCCCCAGTGACAAAGCCATTGGATTTTCAATAGATGTTATGCTGACCAGTATTTTGCTGTGGTCGATGGCACTTAGCCTGTTGCTAATCAGCTTCACCCCTGGAGTATGGTACAAGCTATGGTTTTTTGAGATTTTGGGGACAGGCTATCTTTGGTTTGCGGGCTTGACTTTGATCTTGCTGTTGGCTCTGTTTTTACCCAGGTTCCGTCCTTCGCGCTGGAAATTGATGATCACGTTAGCTGTCGGACTGGGGTTTTATGCCAGCACAATTGGTACCTGGTATGTTCCGAGGTTGCGAGATGCTAGAACTGGTGGTTTCCCATTGACTGTAATGACCTACAACGTCAACTACCAACTAT
>NZ_JASJFF010001035.1:0-3167 GCF_030065435.1 Microcystis sp. M53603_WE2 | reverse complement strand
TCTCGCTCTTAAACTCTTTTTCGGGACTTGCCGCCAGCGTAGTCGGTTTTATCCTGATGAATAGTATGTTGATCATCGCCGGTGCTTTGGTGGGTGCGTCGGGGATTATCCTAACTCAGATCATGTGTAAAGCCATGAATCGATCGCTGGCTAGTGTACTATTTGGGGCATTTGGTACAGGTGCTAGTGCTGGAGGCGAAGCGAGCGCCACTTCTAGCCTTGATAAATCAGTTCATGCTATTGATTCAGAAGAAGGGGCAATGATGCTCGGTTATGCGCGTTCTGTGGTGATTGTACCCGGTTACGGCATGGCGGTGGCCCAAGCACAACACGCAGTGCGAGAATTAGCTGAACAGTTGGAAAAAAATGGCGTTGAGGTTAAATATGCTATTCACCCCGTGGCGGGAAGAATGCCAGGACACATGAATGTATTACTGGCCGAAGCTAATGTTCCCTATCCGCAACTCTACGATATGGATGATATTAATCCTGAGTTTGAGCGCGTCGATGTGGCCTTAATTATTGGGGCGAATGATGTGGTTAATCCCGCTGCCCGTCACGATAAAGCTAGTCCCATTTATGGAATGCCAATTCTCGACGTGGATAAGGCACAGCACACGATCGTGATTAAGCGCAGTATGCGATCGGGTTTTGCCGGGGTGGAAAACGAATTATTCTACAATCCCAAAACCTTTATGCTCTTTGGTAGCGCTCAAGATGTGGTAGCACAATTAGTATCACAAGTCAAGGATTTGTCATAATTATTGACAAATAGGACGGGGTGAAAACCCCGTCTTTTTTTTATCTGATTTTCCAGAGTTTAAAGATAATCCAGAACTAATTCCCCTTTGCTCACTTTTTCGGTAATTAAAGTTCTGACCAACTCTAATTCTTCCAGGGTCACTTTACCATCAGACCTCATAGCTAGGGCGATTCTTTCCCTTTCCCCTTGAGTGATCACGCCATCAACACTAGCCTGTTCGATAATAGCTCGCAACTTTTCTAGTTCCTGTTGTTCTTCTGCGGTTAATTCTGCTTGATTAGGGCGAGATATTTCCATAAAAATTTCTCCTTGAGGGATCAACACAAACTTGGTAATTTTTTTCTAAGTAGTAGAACCGCTGGCAGTTATCCCCAGTCAGCATCAGCAATCAGGGACAATGATTTTAGCAAGAGCTAGACCTTGATTCTTGACAGGGAGCCACTAAACCTGAATAGATGATAACTGATAGAGCTTACAGTATAGTGATTAATAGAAGCAATTTGCAAAGAATTATCGAGATAAAGAATGGATATTCGATCGACTGACACCTCGCTCCTTACCTGGACAGGAGATACTTTAGCCCTAGGTTTACCAGAAGGAACCATCGAGATTGCAGGAGAATTGGCAGAATTAAACGATAAACTAGGGGGAAACCTAGGTGATCTCATCTCCGAGACGGAATTCGAGGGAAAATTAGGCAGCAGTGCGGCGACTCGTCTAGGTGGTGGTCCGATTCGCAAATTAATCCTGGTGGGATTGGGAAAAACTGCCGATTTCGACCTGCAAACCCTGCGTCTAGCGGCTGCTGCGATCGCTCGTCTGGCCAAACAACAAAAAAGCCAAGCTCTGGCCATCAGTTTACCAGTAGTTGGCGATCAGTCCGCCACTGCCGGAGCAATCGCAGAAGGGCTGCTGCTGGCCACCCATCAGGATACCCGCTTCAAGTCCACTAAAGAGGAAAAAGGAGCCAAATTAGAAACCGTCGAGTTATTGGGTTTAGGAGAGCAAGCATCAGCGATCGCCCAAGCCGAGCAAATCTGTTCTGGGGTGATTCTGGCCAGAGAATTAGTCAATGCTCCCGCTAACACCGTCACCCCCCTAACCATGGCAGAAACCGCCTCGCAAATTGCCGCCGAATACGGATTAAGTCTCAAAATTCTGGAACAGGAAGAATGCGAAAGCTTGGGCATGGGAGCCTTCCTAGGAGTAGCCAAAGCCTCGGATATTCCCCCAAAATTCCTTCATTTAATCTATAAACCCCAAGGGACCCCGAAACGTAAACTAGCAATCGTCGGCAAAAGTTTAACCTTTGATTCCGGCGGTTTGAATATTAAAGGGGCCGGCAGTGGCATCGAAACCATGAAAATGGATATGGGGGGTGGTGCCGCCACCCTAGGCGCAGCCAAGGCGATCGCCCAATTACAGCCAGAAGTGGAAGTACACTTTATCTGTCCGGCTACAGAAAATATGATTAGTGGTCGCGCTATGCACCCTGGGGACATTTTAACCGCTTCTAATGGCAAAACTATTGAAGTCAATAACACCGATGCCGAGGGACGATTAACCCTGGCCGATGGCTTGGTTTTTGCGGAAAAATTAGAGGTGGATGCGATCGTGGATCTAGCCACTTTAACCGGGGCCTGTGTCATCGCTTTGGGGGACGATATCGCCGGTTTATGGAGTAGCGATGAGAGTCTCACTGTTCAACTCCAAGAGGCCGCTAAATTAGCCGGCGAAAAATTCTGGCCAATGCCCCTAGAAGAAAAATATTTCGAGGGGATGAAGTCTCAAATTGCCGATATGAAAAACACCGGCCCGCGCCCCGGCGGTTCCATTACAGCCGCTTTATTTTTGAAGCAATTCATTAATAATACTCCCTGGCTCCACCTAGATATCGCAGGACCGGTCTGGTGCGATAAAGAAAATGGCGTTAATAATTCCGGGGCCACCGGTTTTCCCGTCCGCACTCTAGTTAATTGGGTAATGGCCAATAATTAAGTTATCGGTGATCGGTAAGCGGTATTAGGTGAGGAGTATTTTCACTGTTTACTGTTTACCGATCCCTGAAAAATCTGCCCCACCCCTCACCCCTATCTCAAGGTCGCGAGAGGACTCCCGTTAAACTGCGTAGCGGTTAACGGGAGATGAATCGCGACCAGAATGAAACTAACGCAGTAGCCTTTCCACTTTTGGGGAGTTTTGGTTCTCGACGTATTTTTTTAGTTGTTCGACAGTAACGTCGCCACAACTAGCCACGAAATAAGCTCCCGCCCAAAAATAGGGTTTGTTGTCGAAATACTTTGCCGCCAAATCCGGAAATTCTTGTCTAATTAAGCGACTACTAACTGTTTTAAGGTTAGCGATTAGTTTGGTCCATGATTGTAATTATAGCGTTTCCTGTTCG
>NZ_JASJFF010001218.1:0-7717 GCF_030065435.1 Microcystis sp. M53603_WE2 | reverse complement strand
ATGAGCAGCGATAGACAGGGGGTGCTAACTATATAGTTTATTCTATTGACCAGAAATGGAAATGAGCTAGGAAAACCATTAGGCCAGAGAAGCGGTAATCCAAAATAAACCATCGACTAAAATTGTACTCAATACGGCTCCGCTAAATGCCCACCAATGGCATACCCGTTTTTGCAAAGGATAGATACCGATCGCTAGGAGCAGGTTGAGCAGCACTATCGCCCAACTGATGCCCCAGGGGGTCTGAATTTGGGCCAAGGCGTTATCAAATATCGGCGATACTAGGTTGGGATCTAGTTCCACGGTCATTAATTGTCGCCAGTAGGGAATTAGTCCCGTTAGATAGAAATATAAGTCGGTGATGGCGGTTCCTAACAAAGAACCGAGATAGAAAAGATTGCCCACTTTGCCGCGACCTTTGTATAATCCCCAGAGAACAAAGGGCAGCCCGATCGCTTCCATGGGAATGTGGATCAATGGTTCCCAACGCCACCAACCCCAGTACAGAGAACCGGCTAACCAACTCCAACTAAAGCCCAAAAGTAAATCCCCCCAAAGACTGATTTTTGCCTGTTTGAGCAGCCAAATCCCTAACCCCACCCAGAAAACGGTTAAACCTAGGCTAATTTCGGGATAGTAGCGCACTAGGGGCGCTTGTATGAACACGGGGACTGATACCAGAAATGCTGCTGTCCAAAAGACGGATTGACATTTTTCCCAGTTAGGGACTAGGGGTTTCAGGCGATCGGGATTGCTGGGGACTAGGGTAGAGTTGAGCAAAGGATTTCAGAATTGTTACAAAACTTTACTTATATTAAGATACATCATTCTCTCTCTACTATATCCCCCCTAGGGGGATTTGGGGAAATTAAAAAATTGTTTTTGGCAATGCCCTAACGCTCTTCTGGGACTTTCGGAAATCCCTAACCGAATCTAGGCTCTGAAACCCTTGCTTGACAAGGGAACGCTAACTTTTTTTCTAATAAAAACTCAAATTTCGGGTTTCTGTTAGTTAGCGATAGCTTGAAGGCTTACCCCATAAGAGAGCTAGAGTTTAGAGACTGTAAGACTTTTGCCAGACTCCCTCCAAGAGCGATATCTCTCAGATTGCCAGATTTCGCCCCCCCCCGAACGGTTACAAAGAAGTTGACTTTTTTTTAGAGCGTAATCGTAAACCCATTAGTGCAGTAACTCCTAAAGCGATCACCGAGGTCATTTCTGGGGTTGAAGTTATCTTTAAAATTTGCCCCTGTCCGCCCACAAAGCCTTGATTGGCAACATAGATAGCTCCATCATCCCCAATTGCTAAACCCGTGGGAAAGGATAAACCCTCGTCTAAAATACTTTGACGAGTCCCATTAGGTGCTATTCTCCAAAGCTGACCACTAAAATCTCCTGCCAGAAAATTACTAGCATATTCTAGAACATATAAACTACCATCGGGGGCGAAAGCAAGATCAATGATATTAGTAAAACCTGTCGCAAATTCTTCTAAATTGGTGCCATTAAACCGATAAACATTAGCCCCACCAACGGGAAAAGGAAATCCAGTAAGTTGCCCGATATAGAGTTGATTGTCCGGACCAATAGCCATCCCTGTGGGTACGGCTTGCATAGGAAAAGGATTCGGTAAATTAGGGATAAAGGGTGGTGGTGTAACTGAGCGAACAGGAAAAGCAGCGATCGCTGTTATAGCCCCGTTGCCATCAACTCTGAGCAAGGAATTTCCCCCCGCGTCGGTGGCATAAATAACACCATTTTGCACAACGAGGGAGTAGGGATTACTATCAACTTCATCCCTATCAGGATTATTATTTCTCTCAAAATTGGCTAAATCTGCTACGGGCGACCAACTAGGTGTTCCAGTGAGGTTGATGGCGATCGCCTGTCCAAAGGCAGAAACGCTTAAAGTATTATCCCTAACATCTGGATTAGTTCCCAAACCGATAATACCGAATAGCTGCCCTGATTGGTCGAAGTAAAGGTCTTGAAGACCAGTACCTTCATTGCCTGATGGTTGTTGAGCCAAGGACGGTAAATTATCGATCAAGACCTCCGTTGCTCCCGTGGTTGTATTCAAACGAGCGATTGCACTAGTGGGTCCGTAGCAAACTTGACTTTGACCTCCTGACAAAATACAAGTTCCGTTACCACCTCTTCCTGCTTGGGCGATATAAAGCTGGCCATCAGGACCGAAGGTCATGCCCCGAGGATTATTTAAACCGCTTGCGAGAACGGTGGTAGAAATATTAGCGGCTAATATCGGAGCGGCTGGACTAACAAAACCAACAGTGAGAGCTAGGGTGATGGTTAACTTTTTGTTACTCATACGTTACTGCCAAGTTACTAAATCATCAGACCATCTTAACCGAAAACAAGAAAACTGAAAACATTAGTTAATCAAGATTTTTCGGCCTTACCCGATGTTGGTTGTTCTGTAGGGGACTAAGCCATCCCTGAGATAACCTTTGAGAAATCTCCGCTCACCACAAGTACGGGGAAGCTATTCTTCCGTAATTATAACTAATTACAGCGTTTCTCGTCAAGGAGATGCAGCTAATCTAAGGATAGGCGATTAAAATAGGTCTTAGCTTATAAGTACCCGTTGACAATCATAGTAGTAGGGTAGGTGAGGGGACAATAATCGAAAAAATTGCCCGATAAATTGAGTATTGGCTGTAACCTAGCCAAAAAAGGCCGCTATTTAGGGACGTTATAGGGTAAGATTAACTATTAGGGTGGAGTTTATTGCCGATTTTAATCTTGTCCTAAGCGAGCAAAATTGACAATTGAATCTGTAATTTTAAAAATATCTATCCCGTCAATCTCATCTAACCACAAATGCTTAAAATTTTAGTTGATGGTACACCGATAAGACAAAATCCTAGTGGAATTGGATTATATGCTTATCACCTGATTGCCGAATTAGCTAAATTACAAAACCAAGAAAACTTTTCCCTGTCCCTCTGTTTTCAACCATCGGTAAAAAACTGGCTGCGGGGTAATCTTTCTATCCCCGAAAAACTGCAATCCTATCCAGAGGTTAAATGTTTACCAATTCCCGTCAGTCTTAGCAATATCTTAACCCAATTTCCTAATCCTCTAATTTCCTATCTAGAAAACTTTCTTGATTCTCCCGATATTCTCCACGGATTGGATCATGTGGTGTATCCTTGTCGTCAGAGTCGTCAAGTTATGACTATTCATGATGTTACTTTTATGAAATATCCTGAGTTTGTCACGGGGATTGTCAAAACCTACACCCAACGCATTAAACAATCTCTACAATGGACAGATTTAGTTATTGCTAACTCCGCAAGTACCAAACGAGATATTATTGAATATTTAGATGTGAACCCAGAGAAAATTTTTGTTACTCCCCTCGCAAGTCGTTATTCTTACCTCCCCAATTCTCCCTCATATCTAACTATCACTAAACCCTATTTACTCTTTGTTAGTACCCTAGAACCACGAAAAAATATTATTAATCTTATCAGTGCTTTTAACTATCTCAAGGACAGGTATAAATTAGACCATAATCTGATTCTGATTGGCAAAAAAGGATGGAAGTATCAACCAATTTTTGATAAAATATCTCAGTCTCCCTTTCGAGATAGTATCCAACATCTTGATTATCTTGCTGATGACTTAGTTGCGGATTATTATCAAAAAGCTGATGTTTTTGTCTATCCTTCTTTTTACGAAGGTTTTGGATTACCAGTTTTAGAAGCGATGACTTTAGGTTGTCCCGTGGTAACTGCTAATACTGCATCCTTACCCGAAGTCACGGGAGAATCGGCAATATTAATTAATCCGGATAATCCCCTAGAAATTGCTGCGGCAATCTATCAAGTTATTAGTGATACCTCTCTCCGTCAAGAATTAATCACGAAAGGAAAAAAACAAGCGACAAAATTCTCTTGGCAAAAAACCGCACAAGCTACTATAAAAGCTTATCGTTCTCTTTTATAATAAGTAAGTATTTATAATTAAATTGAAGATGGATCCCCCCTTAATCCCCCCTTGATAAGGGAAGGGGGGTGCCGATCCCCCCTTAATCCCCCCTTGATAAGGGGGGTGCTGATCACCCCTTAATCTTCCCTTGATAAGGGGGGTGTCTGACAACTTTTAACACCTACCTACTTAACTAGCTAATATCTATGAATAGGAATCATCAATTATTAATCAATCTCGCTTTTCTCGGTACTAAATATACTGGATTGACTACCTATACTAAAAATCTCATTCCCCAATTAGCCAACTTAAATCCTACCCTAATCACTTCTAATAGTTACCCAGATTTTAACACCTATCCTGTCTCGGCAAACCTCACCCAAGAGCAGGGAACCAAAGGCAATATTAGGCGCTTAATTTGGACAGAAACCCAACTCTATCAAACCTATCAACAATTAAAGTCTTCCCTACTATTTACCCCCATTCCCGAAGCACCTATTTATGGAAATTGCCGCTATATTGTCACAGTTCATGATTTAATTCCCCTGCGGTTCCCGAAATTTTCTCCGCTAACTTTTTATAATAAATACTATTTACCCCAAGTCCTGAAAAAAGCCACACATATTATCGCTGTTTCCCAAGCAACTGCCGCCGATATTAATAAGTTTTTTAAGATACCTATTGACAAAATAACCGTGATTCTTTCTGGATATGATTCTGATAATTTTCGTCCTCTAAATCTGGCGACTCGTCCCTATTTTCTCTATCTTGGTCGTTATGATCCTCATAAAAATCTCGGTCGTTTAATTACTGCTTTTTCCCAAATTGATCCCGAATATCAATTATTAATTGTCGGTCAATTTGACCCCCGTTTTACCCCGGCTCTGCAGCAACAGGTAGAAGCATTATCAATCTCTCAACGGGTGCAATTTTTAAACTATGTTTCCTATGAAGAATTGCCGCAACTTTTAAACCAAGCAACTGCTTTAGTTTATCCTTCCCTTTGGGAAGGTTTCGGATTACCTGTACTAGAAGCGATCGCCTGTGGAACTCCTGTGATTACTTCTAATCTTTCCTCTCTCCCGGAAGTCACAGGAGAGGCGGCAATTTTAATTAATCCCTATAGTATCTATGAGATGAGAGAGGCAATGCAGCAAATCGCCACCGATGAACAATTACGTCTTAAATTAAAATCCTTGAGTCGCCAACGCGCCGAGCTTTTTAGTTGGGAAAAAACCGGTCAAGAAACCGCCACAATTCTGCAAAGTTTTCTCTAAAAATGGTGACAAAAAAACTTATCAATCATTGCAGGATGGGTTAGACGGCAGTAAGCATTAAAACCCAAGGATATGAGAGCAAAAACCTGTACTCTCCTGGGGAGATTGAGTGTTACTTCCTATATATTATTGTGCCATTCTTGGGGAATTTGAGCAACTTTTTCCTTACCATTAGGTTGATGAATAGGTTTTCCTAAAGGACGAATTTTGAGATTTCCTTGCAAATAAGCTGCGATTCTTTCCCTGGCAATTTTCACATATTCTGCTTCTTTTTCACTCCCCATCACTCGACGATTGTGCATAATACTAGCAATCAGAGAAGTTCCGACCCCGGCAAAAGGATCGAAAACCCAATCCCCCTCATTTGTCAAGGCTAAAACACATCTTTCTACTAATTCGATTGGATATTGACAAGGATGAATAGTTTTCTCTGGATGATTAGATTTAACGTTAGGAATATCCCATAGTAACTCATCCCATTCTTGTGCTAAAAACTCCCAAACATCGCTGGGATTTTTCCCTAAAGGATTACCAGAGGGTTTACCGATATTTTTACCTTTAAAATGGCGCTTACCAGGGTATTTAGCGGGGATTCTCACTGGATCAAGATTAAAGATATATTTATCGGTTTTTGTCAACCACAAAATAGTTTCATACCTGCCAGAAAATCTTTTAGAGGTATGTAGTCCATGGCCAAAATGCCAGACAATTCTATTTCTTAAAAAGAAGCCCATTTGTTTAAATAGCTGATAATAAAAAATATCTAAAGGATAAACTTCTCCCTCTTGAACGAAATTTCCCACCTGCCAGCAAATACTGCCATTATCTTGCAAGATTCTAGAGAATTCTCGCATAATTTTGGTTTGGGTTTCCAGATAAGTATCCAAAGAGATTTTTTTTTCGTAGTCTTTTCCTAAATTGTAGGGAGGAGAAGTAATAATCAAGCTCACAGAATTATCTGGTATAGTCTTGATAAAATTATTGGTATCTCCTTGATAAAGAATTATTTCGGCATCAGGTTGATAAAAGTCTCGCACTGATTTTGATTGAGAAAATAAGGGCAACTGATTCATAGAAAATTTAGCAGAGAAGAACCACTTTTAATTAGGGTTTGCGGCAAAAAGTTTTTCCTGGGGGCAGGGTGTGGGGTGTGGGGTCTTACCCATTTTACATCCAATATGCAAGAGAGCCAGTTTTTTCAAACAATTAATGTTATCTGTAGCCAGCAAAGATATAACAAAAATTCTACTTTTTTAGATAAAAATCGGGAAGAAAGTTTTAACTTTTTTCTATTCTTCCCTTAACTCAGATTAGCTCAAACCAGAAACGCACTCGCCTAATTCCACTGTAAAAGGTTGCCAAGGACGAGGATCAATTACCTTTGTCGGCAAGTCATGGGATGTTAATAATTCTTGAAAAGATTCGGGACTACCCTCAGCACTTAACACCGCCATCAATAACCCTTTAAACTCGATATCACCACCGGCAGCCGTAGAAATAATATATTGAGGCTGCAAGCGTTGACAGACTGCTAAGGCGCTTTCTTGTCCTTTGATTACCGGTCCGAGGAAAGGTATTTTTAAGTCAATCAAAGGAGTGATAATAACATCAATTTTACCGAGAGAATCGAGGCTAGGAGAATGATAACCGTGGGGTTCGTAGTAGATACTCTGATTTGTCGCTAATTCCTTGATAACATAACCATTTTCCACCAGAGTCGGCCCGACTGGAGAACCGGGGACAGCAGTAATTTCGATCGCATTGTCAAAGATATAACTAGAGCCGTGGGTTAAAGGGATGAGATGGGTATAATTAAGCGCTCGAACCACTTTTTCGGCATTAGGAGAAGCTACCACGGGAATTTGGCGATCGAGTACCTGTAAAGTAGGAGGATGGGCGTGATCTTCCAAACCTTGGGAGAGAAGAATCAGATCGATATTTTCGGGAATGGCATGATTAGCGGTTTTTTTGCCCTCAAATAGCCAAGTTAAATTACCAAAAGTCAGGGAACCTACCAACCAAGGATCGAGAAGCAGGCGTTTTCCCCCGATTTCGATTAACCAAGAATTACTATCAAGCCAAGTTAACTGCATATAAGCCGAGGAAGAATGGGGATTTTCTTAATTTAATTTAACATTAGCATTAACTTTTCTGCGCTTGGGGGTTTTTCAGTCATCAGTGAAAACACAGCACTGTTAATGCCATTTATAGCAGTTATCTTAATGGTGAGGTAGGAAGTCTCTGGTTTTAGGGAACAGGCAACAGTAGCCAGTCGTCTGGGGATGATACCAAATTAAGTAGCTGGTTATAATTAAATTAAAAATGGATTTTAGGTTAGTTCCCCCCTGCACCCCTTGATAAGGGGTGTGCCGATAGGCGGGGGGATCTGAAAGTTTTTAATACCTATCTACTTAGGTTACACTTCATCTTGAGGAGAAACGCTGTAACACTCCTCACTTAATGCTGCTTACTGAAAACCCAAATCT
>NZ_JASJFF010000378.1:0-4594 GCF_030065435.1 Microcystis sp. M53603_WE2 | reverse complement strand
CTGTATTCATGATTCTACCGTTTAATTGTTTCTCTTTATTTTGCCTTAGCTAACGTTTTTAGTCTCTAAGCATTTATACTTATGGCAAAATTGGGATGCTCCCCTGTGCCACTGTATTTTTAGTCTTGATTGCCAAGGCTTTCAGAAATCGGCAGAGATAAAGTATCCTCTGGACCCCTGATTCTGTCGTTTTTAGTTGCACATTGCGTAATTGTTGCTATTCTACAGTCAAACGTCTAGAATGGTCATTAATTTTTGTGCATGGTCGGGTCTTCTAACCGAAGGCATTGACGAAAAACACATTGTATCTGTCCTAGAGGCACTATGAAAAAGCTTAAGCAATACTGGACTGCTGAAGCACTGGAAAAAGACTTAGGCGATCCTCTCAATCCCGATAACCCTCTATCCTACAAGCGGGTGATCGAAATTGACGAGAGCGAAGAATTTCCCCACGAGGAAATTCGCTGGTTATACGACTGGAAACTCCCACACTACTACATTCCCACCGATTGCGGCGGTGAATTTACCTCTTTTGAGGAATTTGTCGCTTTTGTGCGGGTACTTTCCCGACGGGATCAAACTATCGGCATCGCTTTTACTACCCTATTCTGGTCGTTTTTAAACTGGATGGCGGGAACCCCAGAACAGAAACAGAAGCTCGCCCGTTTTATCATGGATGACTATGGGGCGATGTGTCTGGGTTACTCGGAAAAGGAACACGGTAGCGATCTGATCAATGGTGATCTAACTGCGACGAAGGTGGAAGGAGGTTATATTCTCAATGGGGAGAAATGGCCGATTAACCGGGCGACTATCTCTGGAATTTCCTTTATTTTGGCGAAAACCGATGCTAACGGCGGTCCGAAGTGTTTAACCCTATTTATGGTGGATAAACGGCAATTAGACCCCGAAAAATACTATAATTTGCCGAAAATATACACCCATGGTGTGCGGGCCTCGGATATGAGTGGCATTGGTTTTAAAGATTGTTTCGTCCCCGATTCCATGCGTTTACGGGAGGAGGGAGACGGTTTAGAATTAGCCCTGAAAGGTTTCCAGATTACCCGAATGTTGTGCGCTGCTTTTTCCCACGGGGCAGCCGATACCGCTTTGAGAACTACCCTCAGTTTTGCCGTTAATCGGGTAATTTATAACAAAACTGTGATGGATTTGCCCCAACCCCGGCGCACTCTCGTGGATGCTTTCCTTGACATCCTTATTTGTGATTGCGAGACGATTCCGGCTGCGAGAGGTTTTCATATTATCCCCGAACAGTTTAGCGTCTGGGCTTCGGTGGTAAAATATTTTGTTACTGTCCGTCTGGAGGAGATGGTTAATAGTGTTTATGTGGTCTTGGGATCGCGTTTTTATATGCGAGAAGAACACGAATTCGGCATCTTCCAGAAGCTACTGCGGGATAATTCGATTATCAGTATGTTTGACGGCAGTTCGATCGTCAATCTTCATGCTTTAATCCTACAATTGCGTCCTTTAACCAAATATCGGGCTAAACGCAACTCGCGCACTATGTCGGCGTTAAAAAGCCGTTTAGAGGCGATTTTTAGCCTAGAAAAGTCAGTTCCTCCCTTTGAACCCAATAATTTAGAATTATTTGGCCGGGGAATGGATGATTCCCTACAGGGTTTAGAGATTGCCCTTGATATGCTGGAAGGATTGAAAAATTCTGACGAAGTGGACCCAGAGGTATTAGAAAATCTATTGATGTTGGGTAATTTAGTTTTAGAGGAACTAAATGCTCATGATGAACAGATTAGTCAATCGAAATTCGAGTATGGTCACGACCAATCACCCGAATTGTTCGAGATTGCCAAGAAATACTGTACTTTACACGCTGCTTCTGCTTGTTTACACACTTGGCTTTATAATCGTTCCATCTTGGGTGAATTTTTTGCCCGGGGGGAATGGTTGGTGTTGAGTTTACACCGATTACTGCGAACTCTCCGGCCGCTGCCTTACACTCTATCTGAGGTGTATGTAGAAAATGTTGCCCAAGAATTGCTGAAATTATATCGAGAAAATCAACATTTTTCGATCGCCCCTTTTCAATTAGCCCATTCACAAACTACCGAGGAAAAAACCCATGAACTCCAGCTCCAATCTTAATAATCTGGTACAAAATTGGTTAGTTAAACAGTTAGCTGATCAGTTATCTTTGGATGCCAAAACGATTAATGTGACTGAACCTTTAACCCGTTATGGTTTAGATTCGATCGATGCGGTAACGATGGTGGGTGATCTAGAAGATTGGGTCGGTCAAGAGTTACCTTCCACCCTTTTCTGGGATCATTCTACTATTGAAAAAGCGTCTCTTTTCCTAGTAGAAAACTACGATCTTTCTAATCTTTCCGGTGAGGAAACCCCCGCAGAAGTTGCTCCCGTCGCTGAAAAAGCTGAACCGGCCGTTAGTGGTGGCAAAGGTTGGAGTTTATTCGGTCGTCGTTAATTTTAGGTGTAGGGTGGGTTAGGCGACGACAATTTATGCTAGGGAAAATTATCTAGTATTCGCCGTAACCCACCTATATTATTTATCAATTGGCTCTGTTCTCTACTCACCAGTATAGGAATTGCTAAGTACCTAAACAAAATTAATTACCCATTTCTCCGTAAAGCAACAATCGCTGTATTTCTTTTCTGTTGCCCGTTCCGCAGTTCCGGAGTTCCCTCTCACCACTAGGAAATTTATTTTGTACGACTACTTATAAATTGAAATATACAAAAAAGGGCGATCAATTGATCGCCCTTTTCTCCTAGTAAATAACAAAAATTATCTCAAGATATACACCAGTAAAAACAGGATAATCCAGACCACATCGACGAAATGCCAGTATAATTCTGCTGCTTCCACACCAAAGTGAGATTGACTAGAATAGTGGTCTTTTTGACGAGAACGCCAGAGGACAGATAGAATCAGCACTAAACCGAAGGTAACGTGGAGACCGTGGAATCCGGTTAAGGCATAAAAAGCGCTGGTGAAAACATTAGTTGTCAGACCGAATTCAGCGTGATAATATTCGTATCCTTGACCACAAAGGAAGATAATTCCCATCAGAGCAGTAATGCCGAACCACAATTGTAAACCGGCATTATTGTTTTGTTTAATCGCCTTTTGTCCTATGTGCATAACAAAACTACTGGACACCAGAATAATTGTGTTAATTGTCGGTAGGGTTAACTCTAATTCTGGCGTGCCGGCGGGGGGCCAAACGGGTAACATGGTACGGTAGAACAAGAAAGCGGCAAATAAGCCTAAAAAGATGGAACTTTCCGCCACTAGAAACAAAACCACACCGAATAAGCGATGATCTGGGTGGCCATGATGCCCGTGTTCCACCGTTTCGTGATGATAATTGACAGAGAGTTGAGAATCTTCGAGCGTTGAACCTTGCATGATTGAATGTCCTTAGTTTACACGGGAGACGGGGAGCTTTTTCTCAGTGATCAGTAAACAGTAAACAGTAATTAGGGTTTGCGGCAAAAAGTTTTTCGTGGGGGTAGGGTGTGGGGTGTGGGGTGTAGGGTGTAGGGTTTTACCCGTTTTCAGAGGGTCAATTACCTAATTTTCGGGGAAAAAGTACCTGAATTTTCCCCCCGACCACTCCCATGGCGGGCACTTTTTGATTTCAAAAAAGCCTAAAGATATTATCCAACAAGGTTTTTAGATTTATTCAGCAACCCCTAATTAGTGAACTGAAAACTCACATCTGATAACTGATAACTGATAACTGATAACTGATTATTGGGATTCGGCGCCCACTTCGGCGAGGAGATCTTGTACTGATTCCGCTGCTTCTGATTCCTCCAGATCAATACCGTAATCGTAGGGGCCGGACCAAAGAATCGGCATTTCCTCGAAATTCTCGATAATTGGGGGAGAGGAGGTTTGCCATTCTAGGGTTAAAGCGCGCCAAGGATTACGACCGGCGGGTTGACCTTTAAAGGCACTCCAGACCATATTAATAGCAAAGGGAATACTCGATATACCGAGAATATAAGCCCCTGCGGTACTAAGAACATTTAAATCCTGAAACTGCACATCATACAGGGCAATACGACGGTTCATACCCAATAATCCCAATTCGTGCATCGGCATGAAAGTTAAATTCAAACCGATAAAACTGAGAACAAAGTGGATACGACCGAGAGTCTCGTTATACATCCGTCCGGTCATTTTCGGGAACCAATGGTAAACGGCAGCAAACAGGGCCATTGCCGTACCACCAAATAGTACATAATGGAAGTGACCGACGACAAAATAGGTATCGTGGACGTGGATATCGAAGGGAACAGAAGCCAACATAATCCCGGTCAAACCACCGATGAGGAAGGAAGACAGGAAACCGATCCCAAATAATAAAGACGTATTGAGACTAAGTTTACCCCCCCAAAGAGTGGCACACCAACTAAAGATTTTAATGCCCGTGGGAACGGCGATTAACATAGTTGCCGCCATGAAAAACATCCGTAACCAGCCGGGGGTGCCGCTGGTGAACATATGGTGGGCCCAAACGATTAAACCCAAGAAACAGATGGTGAGACTGGAATAGGCGATCGCTCGATAACCAAAAATCGGTTT
>NZ_JASJFF010000741.1:0-2904 GCF_030065435.1 Microcystis sp. M53603_WE2 | reverse complement strand
TTCCAATAAGCGCCGCAACAGTCCCAAATCTTCCAGACTGCGATTATCGGTAAAACCCACCGCTACAGGCATTAAATCGGCTAATTCCGTCATTTTTTGCCCTTGCCTTCCTAGGGTAAGACTTGCCCAAAAATGCAGACGGGCCGATTTTGAGTCAAAAAACCCTTGACTTTTTTGCTGTAATGTGCTAATGAGTGCGGGGTGATCGAGAGGGGGGAGAGTATTGGGGAGAATTGCCACCCGGGTGCAACCTCCGGCCGTGGCAGCTTCGATCAGAGATGCGAGGGTTTCTCGGTCCTCGTGGCCGGGTTCCCCAGAATGACTGTAGAGATCGACTAATCCGGGAGCAAAAATACAGTTTTGACCGGAAATATAGTTACTGTTTTCTCTTGGGGGAAGCTGAGATTCGATCGCTTTAATTACCCCCTTCTCAATCCAGACATCGGCAATGCGATCGGTTTGTGTCAGGGGGTCAAGAACTCTAACCTGTTCTATAATCGTCGAGGATTGGCTATTCACGCAGACTAATTAAAACGTCATTTTTTCCTTTGGCAGTATATCACGTTAAGTAAAAAGTAAAAAAGCTGAGTTGTCGGTTAGGTTAGGGGACGATAAGTTAGAATATTGATCAACTACGGTTTTAATCTTTATTTTAATTGGCTAGTCCACCCTAGAGAGAATTGATAGCCGAATCATGCAGTTAAGTGGGTGGGTGGAATTAAATATAAGATGAACGTAGGTTGGGTTGAAGCATGAAACCCAACGCCCGCTCATGTTACACTACCGCTAACCCATCCTACAAATAATTGTGCCTCCCTACTTAGAACTTTTCGATTCTAATAATTTAGAAGAATTTAATCGGGGAACCCCGCGATTAGTTTCCTTTCGAGATTTAGTACCAGAAATCACCAGCACCAGTTATCTAACCCACGGCATCTATTATTATCCTGCCAAATTTATTCCCCAAGTGGTGAGATTCTGTCTTGATAACTACACGAAAAAGGATGATTGGATTATCGATCCTTTTGCTGGTTCGGGTACGGTGGGTTTAGAAGCTAAACTTTGTCAAAGAAATGCGGTTTTAACTGATCTTAATTATCTTTTAAACCATATTATACCGATTAAGATCACAGAACACCAAGAACCATTGAGTTACTCAGAGTTAGATAAAAAAATCTTAGAAGTTTTTGCCAACGAGGATAAATTTATCCCTCAGTGGTCAAATTTAAACTATTGGTATCCAGAGGAGATTTTAGCAGTTTTACAGAAACTTTGGGCTGGTCAAAAAAGTCTAGAACCTGATTTGTATTCCCAGATTATTCAAGCGGTTTTAGTGAAAGTTAGTAAACAGTTTTCCTATGCAGAACATACCAAACCTAAATTATTTCAATCGAAATACAAAAAATCAGATATACAGGAACTATTACAAAGAAATTGGCAAGAGGAATTAAAACGAACGATTAAAGAGATGAGTTTTGAAACTTTAACCAGCGTCAATCAATATATTACCGTAACTTGGCGCAATTATAATCAGGTGCTTTTTTATGGAGGAGTAGATAGTGCCACTTTTGAGATCGATCAAAATCTAGAGTTAGATTGTTTAATTAGTTCACCCCCCTATCTGCAAGCACAGGAATATATCAGAACAGCAAAACTAGATTTATATTGGTTAGGATATACAGAAAAAGAAGTGCAAAAAATCTCTAAGCTAGAAATTCCCTACCGACAGGCTACCAGATTAATCGAAACCGAAACCTTAAATCAAGTGAGATCAAGTTTAGAGAAAGAGAATTTACATAAAATACTCGATTCCTATTTTTGTCACACTATCAACGCTTTAGAAAATGCCACCAGAAAATTAAAACAAGCTGGGAAAGCTTGCATTTTTGTGGGTAATCCGAAAGTGGATGGGGTGGAAGTAGAAACTTGGCGAATATTAGGGGAATATTTTCAGGAAAATGGCTTTATTTTTGATACCGTCTTTGAGGATAGAATTAAAACCAGACAATTATTCAAATCTCGCAAGAATAAAAATCCTGATGGCATGAAATCTGAATATTTACTAATCTTAGAAAAAAGGTAAATTTTTATTGCTTATGTATCCCAAATATTCCCTATTTCATAAATATTTGAACTGTCTGGAATCCTTACCTAATTTTCAGGAAAATATTGAAGATAAACCCTATATATCTGGTCAATTACTGGCTGAAGTAAAGTTAATTATTAAGACAGATTATGCTACCGTTAATTATGTTTGTGAACTTAAAACAAGATTAAATCATGATCTATCTTAATCGGTGATATAATATTTCGTAAGCTTGGGTCAAAGATTACCATGAAATCAAAGACTTTTACTAATGATCGGGGGTTTATTTAGCTTAATTGTTTAGGAATTGATAGCAAGTAATCTTGAATTTATTGATGTGGATGGTAGTAATTACAAAGGCAGAACGCTCGCAATGTTTGATAATATTTGTAAATTTATCACCGAAAACTTCTCCGATGATCTAGCCACTTGGTTATTGGGTTCTCCCCTCTCCTTAACCGTCCTCGACCCGACGGAATTACAATTAGACCCCATTCGTGCCGATTCTCTGATTTTTTTGCAGTCAGAGGAATTAATTCTTCATACCGAGTTTCAAACCGACCCCGACTCCAAGATTCCTTTCCGAATGCTCGATTATCGCATTCGCGTCTATCGTCGTCATCCCCAAAAACCAATGCGTCAAGTGGTAATTTATCTGCGACGCAGTGATTCCCCCCTAGTACAAGAAAATACCTTCCGTCTGGGGGAAACCTTTCATTCCTTCCAAGTCATCCGTCTTTGGGAAGAAAATACACCACAATTTTTTCATCATCCCGGTTTATTACCCTTTGCCGTCCTCAGCAATACTGATGACCCCG
>NZ_JASJFF010001113.1:0-2933 GCF_030065435.1 Microcystis sp. M53603_WE2 | reverse complement strand
ATTCCTAGTCTGAACGAAAAGGCACTCCCGCAAGGGGGTGCTTTTTTGTTGTTAGAATTATGATATAGCTCAATGTTAAGTGGAGTTAATTTTATGATATCCCCTCAAATTATTGAACTGGAACAAAAATTACGAGACTGTTCTCTTGAAGATAAAAAATGGTTATTGGAGCAGTTACATCAACAATTAGGATTGAATAATCAAAAAACAACTAAACAACGATTAATGGATAGTTGGAATGAAGCTTATAGTGATGGATTGGACGAATCAGAAACTTTGATGTTAGAGGGAATACGCCATCATCAACGCCAATTATCTGAGTAAATATGACGATTTTTCAAGGTGATATTTATTGGATTGATTTAGGAGAACCACAAGGTTCTGAACCTGCTTATCTTCGTCCTTGTGTTGTGGTGCAAAATGATGCTCTGAATCAGTCACAAATTGGGACGGTTATTGTGTGTCCATTAACAACCAATTTGAGACGAGCAAAAGCTATTGGTAATGTTTTATTGAATGAGGGTGAAGGGAATTTACCTGAATCCAGTGTTGTTAATGTTTCACAGGTTTTCACGGTTGATAAACGTCTTTTAACGGAGTCTATCGGAAGACTTTCTCAGGAAAAAATCAAATTAATTATTCAGGGAATGAAGTTGGTTATTGAACCTCAAGAACTCGAATAATAGGGGGTTATAAAAGGATTTAAATAATCCATTTACCCTTAGACTTAGCTAGTGGCGAACAGACTCCCGTGGCTCTGATTGCTCCCGCTATCAATGGTTAAGTTCTAATCAAATAATTACGACAAAAAAGGTTGGGGTGAGCTAATGTTCGCCCCAACCTTTTTTTATTGAAATTCTCGACAAATCACCTGACCAATAACCACTTCTCGCTCCAAGCACCGTTGACATTGAAGCCACTGCGCGTAGAGGTGAAGGTAAGGGAACCGTAGTCGAAGTTATTGCAGATGGTTCCGAAAATAGTGGCATGGACTCGCTCAGGTGGACAGATATCTGCGGACCCGTAGCCGTTCTTTCCGCGAGTCCCCAGGTGGGAATAGGTGTTGCCATCCCAATCCCCGTTACCGAACCAGGTTGTGTTGGCTGGACCTTCTTTCAGCATACAGCGCAGACCTTTGCCTCTGCGCCCACCTGTCAAATCAGTTACCTGATATTGATTGAAATGGCTACCGCAGGTTTTGGGACGGGGTAAGGGGTTGTAGTTAACGGAGGAAGCCGAACGCCACTCCTCATTCCAAGCCCCAGTCACTCGAATCACTCCTGGTCTGACCGTTCGGATATCGAGATTACCCGGATAGTTGAAGTTAGCATCCTCCCCGTTACCGTGAATGTCGGACGCGAACCCGACCAACATTCTGCCTCGGTCAATCGCCTGTCCCAAATGACGGTAGGTAGCCCCTTCCCAGGTTCCTTCCCCGTACCAGGACAGACGGGGAATGCTTGAGCCTTGCTGTCCTTTACTGAATTTGACACAACGAATCCCAGTTCCCCGTCGGTTATCTAGCGAACGAACTATATATGTTTCTAAGTGGGGACCACAATTGAAGCGAGTAGCAGTAGTCAGAAGGATCGGCTCTATTGGAATTTGAGCGAGGCTGGGCAAAGTTGCCACCAACAGGGCTATACCGCTTAATACGATAGTCTTGACAGAACGTAGATTCATAATTTTTTCCCGAAATTGGGAAGCCGTGTTTACTTGCTAATTTCAGAATATTCGGAGTCTCAGGGTGATGTCAGTCCCAAAATAAGTGGAAATTGACGATTTCAATCATTTCTACTTTCAGGAATAAAGTGGAAGAACATGGAAATTTGCTGCCATTTATCTCCTCTTCTCCCGCTTTTTCTCGTATGGTCGATATGTACTGAAAGTTTAATTGTCCCTCAATCTTTCTAATAGTTGGGCGCAAGACAAACTCGCCGGAGAAAGAAGTAATCCGGTGCGTTTCGAGACGGGAATAGGGCATCCGTTTTCTGTCAGTTCGGGGTTAGGCTTCGCTGGTGCGGCGAATACCTTCGTCGAGAACGAAAAACTGAGGGTTAAGAGAAGCCAATTGCTCCCGCAGCTTTTCGATTTCGGAAGCGGGAGCGTGAACTTCTAGGCGAATAATCTTGGCGATTTTGAGAACTTCGTCTAGCAGTTCCCCAACGTTTTGCAGGTGGGCAAGAACTGCGGCGGCATCGACGTAACCCTCGCGGCAATGAACAATATTACCGCTAAACGAGAAAGCATAATGGATACAGCCCTCTTCGGTGCGGGTTCTCTCAATGAACTTGGGGCCTAGCTCCTTAAACGCAGCAATTTTTCCTTCTTTTACTTCAAAGTAGGGTACTAGAGTACAGCAAGTATCGATTTTGAACATTAGATTCTCCTTTTAGGTGGTGCGGAGGGGTATCCCGCGTTTGTGGTCTCTTCTGTCAGTCTTGAAAATTTTAACGAATTTACGCGTTTCAGGCTAGGAGAAATCAAGGTTTCAACCCACTTTAACAAAAGAGAGATAATTCTCTCAATCCTTGTATAGTACATAAATACCACATAAATAGTACATTTTGCTCAAAAAAATCGAAAAAGGGAAAAAAGGAAAAAAAGGGGAAAAGGGTTACAGAGTCCTCCCAGCACCGCGCACCACCCGAAAACCGCCGCTGCTGCCGTCGTCGCGGCGGTTGATGTCGTAGTGGTAAGCGGAACGGCAGTTATCCGGATCGTTGAACCAAGAACCGCCCCGCAGAACTTTATATGCCTGATTTTGCTGTTTTTTGCTCTTTTTTATCTCTTCATAATTTTCGCACCAATCATCTTGACACCACTCCCAGACATTTCGGTAATGATTCGGTAGTAGTGGCGTAGCTCTCTTGCTTACCTGGTATGAATTGTGTAAAATATTTATTAATAAAAATAATTGGAACCCGCTCAGT
>NZ_JASJFF010001004.1:0-2275 GCF_030065435.1 Microcystis sp. M53603_WE2 | reverse complement strand
TTAAAGACTGCGTACATGGAGAATTAAAACAAGAATTACCCTCGAAAAGCCTATTTTTCCACTAAGTATTTATGCTCATTGCAAAGGTGAGATGCTCCCAGCCTCAACTCCAATCCCAGCTTGGGATTTACTTCGAGAAGCCCAAAATCGCTGAAACTCAGATAGATCAAGGAAAATCATAAATCGAGGTTAACCCTTTGTCCCGTAATGGTTTGAGCCTTTTTTGCTGACCGAAAACGCCTAAGTCCCACTAACAGCTTAACTAATTGACATCCTCGGTCAAGTTCCTGTATAGTGGCTCCCAAAGATTTAGGGTGATGGTTTTAAGCCTTCACAAAGACTCTTTTCGGCGATTACTCGCAGAAAGCCGTTGAAATTAACTGAAAACCCAGTATAGCGAGTCTATTTGACTTGTGAACAATAATAGCTCCCCTCTCCTTCTGGGATGAGCCTGATGGGTTTTGGCAGTGTATGGATACTTATCGAGAAATGGAAATGCTCAATCACCTTGATGATACTGGACAAGCTAGATGGAAAATATGGTAAAGAAAGCATTTTGGCCAGGCAAAAAGGTCTTTATTACTGGTCATACGGGCTTTAAGGGGTCTTGGCTGGCGTTTTGGTTACTCCATCTAGGAGCAGAGGTAAAAGGCCTCAGTTTAGCCCCCAATACCACCCCCGCCTTATTTGACCAATTGGACTTAGCTCAAAACCTGAGTCATCATATAGGAGATATTCGAGAGCCTGAGTTAGTGACTCGTTTAATCGCTTCATGGCAGCCGGATGTAGTCTTTCATTTAGCGGCACAACCCTTAGTGCGGCTTTCCTATCTTGAGTCGGTGGAAACGTGGAACACAAATGTTATGGGGACTATTCACGTTTTAGAGGCCCTCAAAAGCCTGACTCATCCCTGTGCCGCCGTGTTTATTACTAGCGATAAGTGCTATGAGAATCGGGAATGGGTCTATGGTTATCGGGAAAATGACCCCTTGGGGGGTTACGATCCCTATAGTTCTAGCAAAGCTGGGGCGGAATTGGCGATCGCATCTTGGCGCAGTTCCTTCTTTAAAACCCCTCAAACCCCCATCGGCATCGCCAGCGCCAGGGCAGGAAATGTCATCGGTGGCGGAGATTGGTCTCTAGACCGGATTGTACCCGATGCGATGCGGGCCTTGATGAAGTCCGAAGCGATTCCGGTGCGGAACCCTCTAGCGACTCGTCCTTGGCAGCACGTTTTAGAGCCTTTGGGAGGCTATTTACGGTTAGCTGAGTCGATTTATGAGCAGTTGATGACGGCCAATTGGCAGCAAGACAGCCGGGGGTTATATGGGGCGTTTAATTTCGGTCCGGCTCTGACTTCTAATCGCCCAGTTAAAGAGTTAGTTGAGTCTATCCTACAACTTTGGCCGGGAACTTGGCTCGATCAAAGTGATCCGAATGCTGTTCATGAGGCTAAATTGCTTAATCTAGTCACGGATAAGGCTTTCCATACCCTAAAATGGCAACCCGTCTGGGATTTTCGGCAAACCCTCAAGGAAACGGTGACATGGTATTATCAAGCGGCTCAAATAGACTCTGAAGATAAAGCACAATTCCAAGACCTTACTCGCCAACAAATCGAATATTATCAAAGTTGTCTGAGCGATTAGCGAACTCAAGGCTGATAATAGTGCAAATTAAGTAATAATTAAGTACAAATTTCTCCCCTGAAAGAAAATTAACCATGACTCAATCTATTTCTCCCCCCAGTACAACCAGCGAAGCAGAATTGCGAGAGCAAGTCTTTCAAGCCGTACAAGAATACTACAAACACAAATTTCAACCCCGGGCTTTTGTGGCGGGGCAGACCTATATTCCGGCATCGGGTAAGGTATTTGATGAGCAAGAATTAGTCAAATTAGTGGATTCTTCCCTAGATTTCTGGTTAACGACGGGCAGATATGCGGCGGAATTTGAGGAACGTTTTGCCCAGTGGATGGGGGTAAAACATTGTTTATTAGTCAATTCTGGTTCTTCAGCCAATTTAGTGGCCTTAAGTGCCTTAACTTCCCCTAAATTGGGGGAAAAACAACTTAAACCGGGGGATGAAGTGATTACCGTCGCCGCAGGTTTCCCGACTACAGTTAACCCCATCTTTCAAAATCAGCTAATTCCCGTCTTTTTAGACGTTAAATTACCCGGTTATGACCTCGACATCGAGCAGCTGGAATCGGCCTTGTCAGAGAAGACTAAAGCGATTATGATCGCTCATACCCTGGGAAATCCCTTTAATTTA
>NZ_JASJFF010000564.1:0-8154 GCF_030065435.1 Microcystis sp. M53603_WE2 | reverse complement strand
GATGAAGTTGCAAAAAATCTCTAAATAGACCCTTTATTAGAAACCGATGAAGAAACGGCAACTGCTCGGATAAACCAACAATTAGAAAGCTTGGGAGTAAACCTAATCTGATCAACACAAAAATATGAAAATTCCTCAAGAAAAACTCTCACAACTTTGCCAACATTGGCATATTCATAAACTTTCCTTATTTGGTTCAGTTTTACGAGATGATTTCACCGCAGATAGTGATATTGATATGCTCGTTGAGTTTGAACTTGGTTTTACCCCTAGTTTTCTCAAACTTCATCAAATTCAAGAAGAACTATCTCAATTATTTGATGGACGTACTATTGATCTCGTTACCATCAAATCTCTTAATCATCATATTCGTGAGCGTGTTTTAGCAACAGCAGAGGTGTGTTATGTCGCAGAAAGATAATCAAGTGTATGTTGAACACATGATTGACACAGCAAATAAAGCACTTAGCTTTGTAGAAGGTGTCAGTCGAGAAGATTTTGATAATAACGAACTTTTACGGTTATCCCTCACCCATTTATTGCAAATTATCGGAGAAGCAGCGCGTCGTGTATCACCAGACTTTCGGGAGAATTATCCAACAATTCCTTGGCAAGCAGTCGTCGGAATGCGGAGCAAAGTAGTACACGATTACTTAAATGTTGATGAAGATATTGTTTGGAATACCGTTAAAAATGATTTACCATTTTTAGTTAAAGAACTAGAAAAGATTCTGAGCAGGTAAAACTTTGGGAAAATTAGCAGCATTTAGATATTGAACTAACCCACTCAAGCAGAGAAACATGAAAGCACTCAAGGTTATGGCAACCATTGATGAACAAGGACAACTCACCCTAGATCATCCTTTAATCATAGACAAAAACAGCCGTGTAGAAGTTATTATTCTCATCCCAGAGGAGGAAACCCAAGATACATCTCAAGCAGAAATTTTAGCAGACTTTCGGCAAGCTTGGCATGAAGCCATGACAGGACAAACCATTCCCGTTTCTCAACTTTGGGAAGGGTTAGAAGATGACTAATCAACCGATAATTCAAGTTTTAGCCTCGGCAACATTCAAGTGAAATCTCCGCACTCTTGCTAAGAAATATCGCAGTATTCGAGATGATATTCAACCTATGATTGAACAACTTGAGCAAGGAGAATTACCTGGCGATAAAATACCTAGTATTGGTTATACTGTCTTCAAGTTGAGAGTCCGAAATAGTGATATTCAAAAAGGCAAAAGTGGGGGATACCGTTTAATTTATTACGTCAAAACTGCAACGGCAATCATTCTGTTAACTATTTACACGAAATCTGAACAAGTTGATATGGCGGTAAAGGATATTCAAAGCATTATTACAGACTATGAACAACAGTAAACAGATTATAATTGTAACAGCTATTAATTGGACTAACCACCCATGAATATTAAACAAAAACTATCTTTAGTAACACAAAATCTCTCCGATGAACAATTAAGACCATTGTTAGAGTTAGCAGTAAAATTACAAAATAACAACCCAAATACACTTAACTTTACTGAACAAATTACCTCTCAAGCTTATCAAGAATGGGTTAGTTCTGATCATGACATCTACGACGAGATTTTTGCCGATGAAATTACAAAAGGGTGATGTAGTATTGTGTCAAGTACCCATGCCATCCAGTCAATTTCAACAGTTTAAGCTTCCTGCTGCTGTTATCGTATCAGCTAATGATATTAATCAAATTTTAGATGATGTAATGGTTGTTCCTTTTACCTCTAATCGTAATCGATCCTTTTCGATAAACCAACAACTAGAAAGCTTGGGAGTAAACCTAATCTGATGAACACAAAAATAAATCTACCAATGGAACAAATTAAAGGATTTTGTCAAAAGTGGCAAGTCACCGAATTGGCATTATTTGGTTCAGTTTTACGCGAAGATTTCCGTTCAGATAGCGATATTGATATTTTAATTACCTTTTCCCCAACTGCTAAACGAGGTTTAACCGAAACCCTACAAATGCGCGATGAACTGCAAGCAATTTTTGATCGAAAAGTAGATTTAATTGTGAAAGCAGCACTCAAACGGAGTGATAACTGGCTAAGATGTAAAAACATTTTAGAATCAGCACAGATTATATATGCCTCGTGATCAAGAATCTCTAATCGACATTGTAAATGCTATCAGACGTATTTTGCGCTATACTGATGGTATCGGTAAATCAGAATTGGAAACCAATGATGAAAAATTGTCGGCCATCCTCTACCAAATTACCATTATTGGTGAAGCGACTAAACGTCTTTCTGTAATCTTCCGTCAACAACATCCAGAAATTCCTTGGCGAGAAATGGCTGGAATGCGAGATGTCATTGTTCATAAATACGATCAGCTTGATTTGGATGTGGTATGGGACATAGTTGAAAATAAATTAACAGAACTTTTAAAAGCGATCGCACCTTTACTCTAAGAGTGCTTTAAAAGCAAAATCCAAAGAACTATTAGAAATTGCTAAAATAGGAGTAGAAAAAGCGATAGAAACCGATGAAGAAACGGCAACCGCTTGGATAAACCAACAACTAGAATCCTTAGACATTTCCCCCCTTTTTAAGGGGGGTAGGGGGGATCAATGAACCTTTTTAAGGGGGGTAGGGGGGATCAATGAACCTAAACAACAGCGACTTTCATCTACCTTATAATACTGCCCTAGTAGCCAGAGCGAAAGAACTGCGAAAGAACATGACCTTAGCAGAGAAAAAGCTGTGGTATTCCTATCTAAAAAATTTCAAATTCAAAGTCCTAAGACAACGCCCCATTGATCATTTCATTGTTGATTTTTATTGCCCTAGCCTCAAACTTGTGATTGAAATTGATGGAGATACTCACTTTACGGATGAGGGAAAAGCCTATGATAAAGAGAGAACTGCGCGATTAGAAAGCTATGGATTAAAAGTTATTAGATTCACGAATTCGCAGGTATTAAGAAATTTTGAGGCGGTTTGTGAGCAGCTAAATCTTTCGATCCCCCCTTAATCCCCCCTTAAAAAGGGGGGAAAATTTAACGCCTAAGCGATAGAAACCGATGAAGAAACGGCAACCGCTTGGATAAACCAACAACTAGAAAGCTTGGGAGTAAAACTAATCTGATGAACACAAAAATAGAACTACCCTTGATTTTTACCAGAGGTATATTTTTAACGGGAGAGGATGTCAACCCTCACTGCTAGACTCAACAGTATGGCCGACTTCGCTGATCCATTGGGCAATTTCTGCGGGGGATGCGGTGGTTTCTACCGTGACGATTTTATTGGCTACATCCACCGATATTTGGGCTGCTGGTTGCTGATTATTAATCGCTTTAGTAATGGTATTAGCGCAACCTTCACAGGCAATACTAGGCACTTTTAGGGTAATTGTCATTGTTGTAACTCCAGTAACTTTATAGCTAAAAACTAGCATAAATTGTCAGGGGTAGCTGATTTTTTAAGAGTTTATTTACCATTTCAGCACTGCCGCTTCGATCCCCTGTTCCCGACGCAGTTGACTATCTTTTTCTAGCCATTGAATGACCTGTTTATGGGTTAGTTCTTCTAGGGTTACTCCCGTATCTTCGGCGATTATTTTTAGTAAGCGTAGGGAAGAAATCGTTAAACGAGTCAGGAATTTTTCGGGAGAAGTTAAGAGGGCAGCGTCCACATCTGCGGATTCTTCTGGGGTTAAAAATTGTCTGTTTTCGATCATAGTTTTATTTGGTTTCCATCCAATTGTCACCAGCTTTAATTTCTACCAAGAGAGGGATCGTCAAGGAGACAGCTTCTTCCATAGTAGTCTTGATTTTTGACTCTAGGGATGGCCATTCTTCCCTCGGTACTTCCAAGACTAATTCATCATGGACTTGCAGCAGTAATCTCGCTCGATAATTTTGCAGTACCTCAGCCAATTTTACCATCGCTACTTTAATAATATCAGCACTGGAACCCTGAATGGGGGCATTAGCAGCCGATCTTAATAATTGTGCTTCCTCGTTGTTGAGTTTGAGGCTATCTAAATCGATGTCGTGTAAGGACAGTCCCCGCAGTCTTTTTAAGAGGGGATTATCGAAGTTAAAATAACGTCTTCTGCCCAAAATTGTTTCCACATATCCCTGAGCGATCGCTTGTTTTTTGCTATTCTCTAAATACTCAAATACTTGGGCATAACGTTGATGATATTTTTCAATAAATTTTCTGCCCTGTTCTACGGTTAATTTCGATTCACGGGCGAATTTTTGCGCTCCCATGCCATAAATAACCCCGAAGTTAATTGTTTTTCCTAAACTGCGTTCTTCTGGGGTAATTTCCCCTTTATCAAAGAGCAATTGAGCGGTGACTTTATGAACATCTTGATTACTACGATACGCTTCTAATAAAACTGGTTCTTGGCTGAGATGAGCGAGAATTCTTAACTCGATTTGTGAGTAGTCCGCTGATACTAATAAGTAACCATCTTCGGGAATAAAAGCTTGACGAATTCGTCTGGAAAATTCACTGCGAATGGGTATATTTTGCAGGTTAGGATTGGAGGATGATAAGCGTCCGGTGCTGGTGATGGTTTGATTAAAATCTGTATGTACTCTTGCGGTTTTTGGTTCGGCTAATTTCGGTAAAGCATCCACATAGGTGGATTTTAATTTGGATAAGGTGCGATGTTCAAGGATATAATCAACTAAGGGATGATCTCCTTGTAGTTTCTCTAAAACACTTTGATCGGTAGAGTAACCTGTTTTAGTTTTTCTGGATTTTTTGCGATTGAGTGCCAATCGATCGAAGAGGATTTCACTTAACTGTTTAGGAGAGCTAAGATTAAAAGTTTCTCCGATAGATTCATAGGCTTTTTTTTCTATGTCTGCTAAGTCTCTTTCTAGTTGCTGGGACAAGTTTTTTAGATAATTGACATTAATTTTTATACCATAATTTTCCATCTGCCACAGCACCATGACGAGGGGAGATTCTATTTCAGAGAATAATTGATACAAAGGGGGAATTTTAGTTAATTCTGCCTGTAATTTTTCTCGAAGTAAATAGGTAGCATAGGCATCTAATCCACAGTAGTTAGCAGTGGTGGCAATATCTAAATCAGCGATGGTTTTTCCCCCAGGAATACCGAGACTTTTATAACTAAGGGAAGTGATACCGTCTAAATAGCGATCGCATAAATCTTCGAGATTATGAGTTAGTTCGGGATGGAGGACATAACTAGCCACCATAGTATCAAAAACTAAACCTTTAACGGTAATTCCTTGATGATAAAAAACATCAATATCAAATTTCGCATTCTGGAAGACTTTCGGATAATTATCACCCGCTAAAATTGGGCGTAATTTTTCGAGGACTATCTCTAGATTTAAATTATCACCGCTCTGGTGGCCGATAGGAATATAGGCCATAGCATTTAATTCTTTTCCCCAACAGCAACCGATCCCGACCAATTTGGCTACACGAGGATTTAAATCCGTGGTTTCGGTATCCCAAGCGACAGGAAAATGTGGATTAGTGAAAGTTGTTAATTTTGCCAGTAAAGCATCTAACTTAGGAAGAGTATCAATAATTTCCGGAGCAATTAGAACCGGTGGAGAAATAGGGGGTAAATCAAACAGAGACAATTGATTAGAATCAGCATCGCTAGTTAATTCTAGGGTAGGAGTGCCACCTAGATACTGTTGAATTTGATCGAGTTTCTGGAGAATTTTCTTTAACTCCAATCTTGCCAATAAAGCTTTAACTAAACGCCGATCAAAACCTCGGAGACGAAATTTCTCTTCCTCGAGACTAACGGGGGCATCAAGGGCAATTTTGGCTAAATAGCGAGAACTTTCGGCGGCGGTTTTTCCCTCTAATAATTTAGTTTTTACCATTCCCTTAATCGATTCCAGATTGGTATATATATCGTCTAAGTTATCGTATTTTTTTAATAAATCTATCGCTGTTTTTTCGCCAATTCCGCGCACCCCGGGTATATTATCAGACTTATCACCGCAAAGAGCTTTAAAATCTACTACCTGTTTTGGTGTCACCCCTAACTTTTCCGTGACAGCTTGGGAATTAAATTCTGTATAACCCTGTCCCGATGTACTTTTGACCGCATTAATATCCAGATAGAGAACCGTGGTTTTTTTCTCCTCATCTACCAATTGGAATAAATCTCGATCGCCTGTTAAAATCTTGACTGTATAACCATTATCGCCGGCCTGTTTTGCCAAAGTTCCTAAAACATCATCTGCTTCATAACCCGGAGAAGTCACAATAGGAATATTCATCGCTGCCAAGAGACTTTGGAGATTAGTTAAATCGGGGCGAAATTCTTCGGGAGTCTCTTGCCGATTCGCCTTATAATTGACATCAGCTTCATGGCGAAAAGAAGGAGCGGCTAAATCAAAAGCGACCGCTAAATAAGTGGGTTTTTGAGTTTCTAGTAACTGCATCAGAGAGTTTAAAAACCCAAAACAAACACTGGTGGGAATGCCGCTAGAAGTACGCAGAGGACCAGAACGAGACTTAGCAAAGGCATAATAGGCACGAAAAGCCAAAGAATGCCCATCAATCAGGATAAATAGCTTATTTTGCTCGCCACTGTTCATAATCTAGCCTCAAATTTGCGTGTTATTTCCATTTTAAGGATTACCGAGCCATTATTCAGCCATTAGCCTTGAATCGGCGATCGCTGATCACTGATCACTGATACTCAACACCCCGTCAAAAAAAATATTTGCCAAAAAACCAGCGTAAGGGTATTTTAAGAATAATTTTATATGTTTACTTTGCGATTACATGAGAATCCTAGTTACGGGTGGTGCAGGTTTTATCGGTTCCCATCTAATCGATCGCTTGATGGAACAGGGTCATGAAGTGATCTGTCTGGATAACTTCTATACAGGGACGCGCAGAAATATCGTTAAATGGCTAGGAAATCCTTATTTTGAGCTAATTCGTCACGATATCACCGAGCCGATCCGTTTAGAAGTCGATCAGATCTATCACCTGGCCTGTCCTGCTTCCCCAATCCACTATCAATATAACCCCGTAAAAACGATTAAAACCAATGTTTTAGGGACCATGTATATGCTAGGCCTAGCTAAAAGGGTAAAAGCGCGATTTTTGCTCGCTTCTACCTCAGAAGTCTATGGCGATCCCGATGTGCATCCGCAAACGGAAGAATATCGAGGTAATGTCAACTGCATCGGACCGCGTTCCTGTTATGACGAGGGTAAACGGGTAGCGGAAACCCTGGCTTTTGAGTATTATCGGGAGCATAAAGTCGATATCCGGGTGGCCCGGATTTTCAACACCTACGGCCCGCGAATGCTGGAAAACGATGGTCGAGTGGTGAGTAATTTCGTCGTACAAGCTTTGCGCGGTCAACCCCTAACGGTTTATGGTCAAGGTTCCCAAACCCGCAGTTTTTGCTATGTTTCTGACTTGGTGGAAGGGTTAATGCGTTTGATGAATGGGGATTTTATCGGACCGGTTAATTTAGGCAATCCCGACGAATACACAATTCTGGAATTAGCACAAGTGATCCAAGGCATGATTAATCCCGAGGCGGAATTGGTCTATCAACCACTGCCGGAAGATGATCCCAAGCAACGACAACCGGATATCACTCGTGCTAAAACTTATCTGGATTGGAGTCCAACTATTCCTCTAAGTCAGGGTTTAAAAATGACGATCGAGGATTTCCGTTCTCGTCTAAGCTAATCCCTAATCAATAAATTTAACCTAATTGTCACTGGAGTGATTATCATGCGTGTTTGTGTTATCGGAACGGGTTATGTGGGTTTAGTCACTGGGGTTTGCCTAGCACATATCGGCCATCATGTTATCTGTATTGACAACAATGAAGAAAAAGTCAAATTGATGAAATCGGGACAATCCCCCATCTATGAACCGGGGTTATCGGAATTAATGCAGTCTTCGGCAGCCTCCGGCAATCTGGAATTCTCCGCAGATCTAGAAGCGGGAGTTAAACACGGCGAAATCCTCTTTATCGCTGTTGGTACACCAGCACTACCCACTGGAGAAAGTGACACCCGTTATGTGGAAGCGGTGGCCCGGGGTATTGGCGCCCATCTCAACGGTGGTTATAAAGTCATCGTCAATAAATCTACCGTTCCCATCGGTTCAGGGCATTGG
>NZ_JASJFF010000888.1:0-1071 GCF_030065435.1 Microcystis sp. M53603_WE2 | reverse complement strand
TATTTATAGTCCCGAAACGGTGTTAGTCAGTGAACCCCAATCCCAACGGCGCAACTTTTGGGTTAATACCTACGGAGTGCAAGTCAGTGAGGATAACCGGGAGGCCGCTAGAGCAGCTGAGGTGTTAATCTTAGCGGTAAAACCGCAAATTTTAGAGCAAGTAGTGAATAGTTTGCTAGGAATACCAGAAAAACCCCTAATTATCTCGATTTTAGCGGGAGTTACCCTCAATCGCTTAGAAATGGGCTTTCCCGATCGCCCCGTGATCCGGACGATGCCCAATACCCCGGCCACGGTGGGACAAGGGGTTACAGCGATCGCATCTGGTCGTCATGCGGAACCAGAACATCTGGCCGTAGCCAGAGATATTTTTGCTGCGGTCGGTTCGGTGGTGGAAGTTCCCGAGGCTTTGATGGATGCGGTAACGGGATTATCGGGATCGGGTCCGGCATTTGTGGCCCTGATGGTGGAAGCTTTAAGCGATGGTGGTGTGGCGGCGGGATTACCACGAGCGATCGCATCTCAATTGGCCATAGAAACAGTTTTAGGGACGGCAACCCTATTAAAAGAATCGGCCATACACCCTGGGGAATTAAAGGATCGCGTCACTAGCCCCGGGGGAACGACGATTGCTGGGGTGAGACAATTAGAAAAAGGCTCTTTTCGATCGACAATTATCGAGGCAGTAGTGGCAGCTTATCATAGAGCTAAAGATTTAGGGCGTAGTTCCGAAAAGTAATCTTTGTATCTTTTTTAACCCATAACTGATGTCTCGATCTGTGATAAGATACGCAGCAATTCTTGTCCAGAAAAAGTTATGAATAAGAAATCTTATCGTTTTGATTTAATGGCATTAATTGCCATTGCTGTTTTTTTTCTGGGGATTGTTTTCTGGAAAGTCCCGCTTCATTATCCCTATATCCTTAATTTTGATGAAGCGGTGGCCCTGGTACTTGCCTACGTCACCAAACAAGGTTATCGTCTCTACGAACAAGTTTGGCACGATCATTTATCGGGTTTATCTCTTTTACTAAATGGTTGGTTAAGCGTGACAGGATTTACTATCCATGC
>NZ_JASJFF010000874.1:0-2183 GCF_030065435.1 Microcystis sp. M53603_WE2 | reverse complement strand
TAGGGCTTGCTGAATAAATCTAAAAACCTTGTTGGATAAGACTTTTGGACTTTTTTCCCCTCAAAAAGTACCAGATATGGGAGTGATCAGGGGGAAATTCAGGGACTTTTTCCCTGAAAATTAGGTAATTGACCCCCTCAAAATCGGTAAAACCCCACACCCCACACCCCACACCCTACACCCTGCCCCTAGGAAAAACTTTTTCAGCAAACCCTAATTAACTCTCCCTTGACCAATTCGTAACGATTACCATCGTCAGGTAACGCCATAAATTCTGCATCAGTCCATACTTTTGTCTCTGGAGTTTCAATCACAGTAGTTTCTCGAACAGACATAATTTATCCTCGGTAAATATTCACAAGTAAAACCCTTAAAGAATTTCCTGTAACATCCGATTGGCCTGGGAAGCGTAACCACCACCAAATAAATTAAAGTGATTGAGAATATGGTAGAGATTGTAAAGAGTTTTGCGCTGTTGATAACCAGCATCGAGGGGGAAAACATCGTTATAACCCCGATAAAAAGCCGCCGGAAAACCGCCAAAAAGTTCCGTCATGGCTAAATCTACCTCCCGGTCTCCCCAATAGGTGGCCGGGTCTAAAATTACCGGTTCCCCATCGACGGTAATGGCCGCATTTCCCGACCACAAATCACCATGGACGAGGGAGGGATGGGGTTGATGCTGACTCAAAATCTCGCTAATAGCGGGAATAACTTGATCCTCGTCGGGAAAATTGCCGCCGCGCTCCTTCGCAAGTCTTAATTGATAGCCAATACGCTGATGAGCGAAAAAATCCGCCCAACTGTTACTAACGGTATTGATCTGGGGAGTAGAACCAATGGTATTATTACACTGCCAACCAAAGCGATCGGACAGGGAAACTTGATGTAAACGAGCTAAATTTTGCCCCATTTTTTCCCAGCTTTGACTATTGCCACCGCCGAATTCTAGCCACTCTAGCACTAAATAACTAGATTTCTCGGCAATTCCCCAACAAATTGGCTCCGGAACCCTGATAGTCTTGGTAGCGTGAATTTGCTTTAATCCTAAAGCTTCGGCGGCAAACATGGCCTCTTGGTTCGCTTGGTTAATCTTAACGAAATAAATTAAACCATTGCCACTGACCGCATAACCCTGATTGATGCAGCCACCACTAACGGGATGACTTTTCTCAATTTCAAAAGGTTTTTCCGTGGTTTGGGTAATATGTCGAGCAATTTGAGTCCACATGGTTTATCAGTTATCAGTTATCAGTTATCAGTTATCAGTTATCAGATGTAAGTTTTAAGTTAATTAGTTATTTAGTTATCAGATGTAAGTTAATTAGGTTCTTCGGTTTTTGTTATGCAATGGACGGGGGTTATAAGGGATGGAACCCTTATATAGAAAGGCATTTGGCGATTTTTGTCAATTATTTTTTATCTAGAGCGAACTAATCAATTAAGTCTCTTGCCAGATAAGGATTTAGTCGATTTATGCCCCCCTATCGAACCATACTAAGTAACGAAGAACCGTTAATTAGTTATTTAGTTATTTATTTATCTTCATCTTTATCCCTGATTACTGATTACTGTTCACTGATTACTGATTACTGTTCACTGATTACTGAATTGGTCTTACCACAACCACACCGTAAGCGTTAGGATTTAAATACTCTTGACAGGCATTTTGAATATCCTCTAAAGTGAGGGCTTCAATGTGTTGGGGATAACAAAAAGCCGGTTGTAAATCACCGATCTGAGTATGATAATAACCGTAAAGGTTGGCCCGATCGCTCGGTCTTTCACTGCTAAAAATAAACCGATTGGCCACTTGGGTTTTAACTCGTTCCAGTTCAGAAACTGTCACAGCTTCCTGTTGAATTTGTCCAATCTGTGCTAATGTCTCCCGTTCCACTTGCTCGATATTTTCCGAGGCTAATTGGGCCGACACGGAAAACACTCCTTGCACTGCTTGGGACATATTACTGGCAGTTATTTGGGAAACTAAGCCCTTTTCTTGGCGCAGAGATTGAAATAATCGCGATACCTTGCCCTGACCGAGAATAGCCGCTAAAACATCGAGAGGATAGGTTTTTTCTAAGTCTCTCAACCCCGGCACTTTCCAAAATAGGATTAAGCGGGCCTGCTGCAAATTTTCATCCTCGTATTCTTGACGGATAATCTCGTTAAAAGGAGCTTCG
>NZ_JASJFF010000075.1:0-4051 GCF_030065435.1 Microcystis sp. M53603_WE2 | reverse complement strand
GCCGGTGGGGGAAAATCCGAGGGGATAGGTAGCTTTATTGCGATAAGCGAGGGGAGAATTACCGGTGAGGGGAGGATAAACCAAAGGATCGCTAAAACCGCCAATTCTGGTTAATACCTCTTGTACTTGCTCTTTTTTGACTAGGCGCTGAAATTGGTCCTCGATGTGTTGCCATTGACAGCCACCACATTTATCGGCGACGATGCAGCGGGGACGGATACGATGGGGAGAAGCTTGGAGAATAGTTTGTAGTTTGCCGATCGCATGACTTTTTTTGATATAGGTGATGCGAGTTTGAATGCGATCGCCAATGACCGTATCCGGCACAAAAATCACCTGTCCTCGGTATTTTCCCACACCTTCGCCCGTATGGTTGAGGTCGGTAATCTCGATCTCGATTAAATCACCTTGTTGCATAGTTAGGGAAACCAGTTTTCATCCAGGGTTAAGACTGTCGAGCTTTCTGATTCTAACAAAAGGTTTTGACAAAATTACCTTGACTGTGAGTTGTCCTCAGAATCAAGGGATTATTGTTTGAGTATAAATACTCATTGACAAACACATTTGATCTTTGTCACACTACCAGTCGAGATTAGTATATCGATATACCTATTTTTTGTATATTCTTATACTCAAAAACTTGGAACCAACAGTTTTTAGATAAATTACTTTCTCTTGCTAGTGTCATCAATCAAATGTCAACCATAATCAACAATAAAGAAATTCGAGTATTTGGCATTAAAAGAAGTGGTAATCATGCGATTATCAATTGGATTTTTTCCCAGATACCTGGTCAGGTAGTTTTTGCCAATCACTGCTATTTAGCAGGAAAGGAAATTCGTATTTACAAAGGTACAGGAAGAATTGACTGCAAGGGGATTAACTACTGGGATTTTAAGAAAAAATACTTCTTTTTTGAGAGAAATCCTTTCTTTAATAAAGAAATTGTCACTTATTCAAAAAATGATCAACGCTTTAATGGTCAAAAGCTCAAACAACATCCCAAAGAGGCGATAATTGTCAGCTTTGAGGAAAAAGATATTGAAAATTTCAGCGATTTGATGGATCGCTATCATGAGCAGTGGGTAGGCAAAAGTCAAGAGGTTTTTTCTATAGTTATTCTGCGGGATCCTTTCAATGTATTAGCCAGCATTTATCAAAAATGGGGCAAAGAAAACTTAAAAAATATTGCTGTTCTCTGGGAAAAATACGCTCAGGTTTATCTAAGTTACCAAAAAAGTGCTGATCGCTATCGTTTGGGAATCAACTATAATCAATGGTTAACAGATGTCAATTATCGGCAAGCAATTACAGAAAGACTGCAAATTCCTTTTGATGACTCGAAAAAAGAGTTAGTTGCCAATTTTGCTGGTGGTAGTTCCTTTGATGGCTTATCCTATCAACAAGAAGGGCAGAAAATGGATGTTCTTAATCGTTGGCAAACCTTTCGAGAAGATCCCGAATATTATAGTCTTTTTAATAATCCTCAACTGCTGAAATTATCCGAGGAGATTTTTGGTATCATTCCGGGTACTGAGGATTTTATTGCTTCTTTCCAGAAGAACCATTGGAGAAATCTCCCAAATAAATTCCTTTAAAATCCTAGATCGGCTTTGGCAATTTTGGCCGCCGCTAATACTTCCTCATCGGGTAATTCTCGCCAGTCGGTCGCACCTATTTCAGCATAGAATTTTTGATCGTAGGCGCGAGTACGAATTACTACCGGCATAGGGACCGCATGACCTAAAACTAAAGCTTGTTGTTTTGAGTCTAATTTCGCTAAAACTGATCGCAAACTTCCCCCTCCAGAAACCCCTGTAAATATGGCTTCGATGTCCTTTTCATCGTTTAATAAACAGGTGATTCTTGTCCCTACCTGAGACATGACTTCGTTATCAATTCCTGAAGGTCTTTGATCAACAATTAAGAGAGTAACAAAGTATTTTCGCATCTCCCTAGCGATGGTTCCAAAAATAGTTTGATGCACCACGGCAGAATCTAAAAATCGATGAGCTTCTTCAATAGTAATCACTAACTGTTGCGGCCGATCAACGGGGTTTTTGGTTTGTAAAAAATATTCAGCTTTTTTAACATAATTAGCATGAATCCGACGGGTGATCATATTGGTGGCTAACATATAGGAAAGCATATTACTTTGGGAGCCAAATTCAATGACAACGTGCTTACCTGCATCTAAAGCTTGTAAAACCTGATCGATATAATTGTGGGGACAAGCACTTCTTAAATATTTCAAACTATCTAGACGCATTAATTTTCTCTGGAGGGACATGATTGATCCCGCATGGCCTTGTTTTTCCGTACAGAAGATTTTAATATCCTCGTTACTCATATTTAATAACTGAGTAATCCAAGATTCTCCATACTCGTTATAGAGAATATTGGCATTATCTAAACTAGCTTCCGAGATGCCTAATTCCCGACCGATTAAACGAATATCCTCGATTTCAATTTGATTATAACTTAAGAATAATTCCTGCGCTCCTCGTACTCCCCGGCGTTTGGTAGAATCGGGATCGAGGGTATAAATTTCTACCTGTCCGGGGAATAATTGACATAATCCTTTCACCGTAGAAACCTCCTTCCCCTCTTTCATCGCTTCCCAACCGTATTCCGAGTGCATATCAAACATGAGGTTAACCCCTGCTTGTTTGCGAATAATGCCCGAAATTAGTAATCTGGTTAAAAAGGATTTTCCCGTCCCGGATTTGCCAAAAACACCGTTACTACGTTCCACAAAGCGATCGAGATTAATACATATTGGCACGTCCATGTCAAGGGGTTGACCAATAGCAAAATTCTTTCTGGTGGGATCATCTTCCCAACCGAAAACCATGCGAAAATCCTGCTCACAAGCTTCATAAACTTGGCTAAAATGCGCGGGAATAGTTTTAACTGGCAGTAATTCTAAATCGGCGCTAGTTTGGGGTTGAAAAGAGCCTAAAGAAGTGTCAGAAACTGCGGGAGAATTACCTCCAGTCGGAGTAAACATGAGCATAGGCGATAGTTCAATAGTACCATAAGTACCGCTACCCGCTAAAACATCGCGCATAAAACTATCATCGGGATGGGGAGGATTCGCGATAATCCGGGAACTGGAGTTACCCAGGGAGACATCGGTGAGGAGACAGAAAAAACGCGATCGAGTGCCTTGCACCACCAAAAACTTACCGACGCGCATATCTTCTACCGAAATATCCGGATAAAGACGGATTTCTAAACCTTCACTCAGGGAACCTTGAATAACCGATCCGAGGGGTTGTTCACTCATGCTAACCTTTATTTGTGGCGATCTATCTCCCTATTCTGTCACTTTTCCGTTAATAAGTGCAAACTTGATCGGGTACAGTAAACAGTAATCAGTGATCAGTAAACAGTAAAAAGACAGTAGGAAACTGGAAGATGTACCAGACTAAGGCTGAATCCGCCGTATTAAATACTTCCCACTTAATACATACTGCACACTTAAAACTCAAATCTGATAACTGATAACTGATAACTGATAACTGATAAAGGGGTTTAAGAAAAAAAATCGGGTTGATCAACGGGAAGCAAGGAAATAGCCAAGGGAGAAGAGAATGCCACTAAAAAAGTGAAGATTAACCGCTATAAACTTGCAGTTACTGACTAGCTGAGGTTGGTCGTGATTTTGGTTAACGTGGTTGACTAATTGCCAAGCGAAAGGGAGACTAAGGAAGATTAAAAGAGTGAGAGGGGGATAAACCTGGAGCAGGACAAAAACTACCGTTAAAACGTAAACGAGAACCGTCACTACGGTTAAAACTTTAGAACCCTTTAAAGTACCTAAACGGACAATAGGTGATTTTTTACCCGCTTTGAGATCATCGGCGACTTGATGGAAATGGGAACAAAAAAGGATGATAGAAGTAGTAATCCCGATAATAATTGAAGCCGCTAGACTAGAGAGGGAAAAAGTGCCAGCTTGGGAATAGTAGGCAGCGGCAATCGCCAAGGGTCCAAAAGTAAAGAAACAGATAATTTCACCTAATCCTTGATAACCGAGACGGAAGGG
>NZ_JASJFF010001025.1:0-5163 GCF_030065435.1 Microcystis sp. M53603_WE2 | reverse complement strand
TTCCATGAATATGATTGGGCATGACAATAAAAGCATCTAGTTCAATAAATTTAAAATTTAGAGGTAGTCTATACCATACCGCTTCAATAGTATCACCAAGTAAATTCTGCTCCATATTTCCTTCAACAATTTCACCAAATAAATACTGCTTCTGATAAGAACAAATTGTTATATAATAAGCTCCATTAAGTCTATAATCATAGCCTTTCAAGCGAATAGATTGTCGATATTTTTTCAGTTCGTTCATGGCGTGGTAGATGGGGAATTGATGGGTAGGGGCGAAGCATTCGGATAAAAAATCTAGGATTTCAGCGATAGGTTATGCCCAAATGCTGCGCCCGTACAGGGATTTTCTGCAATTTGAGGAATAACTGTTGCAGAAGGCGGTTCAAAATTCATTGTCTTAATTATGATTGAGGAAAAGGGAGAATAATATAGCGAATAACTGTTCCTATTAAAGCTGTTCCCAAGATGCCGATTAACGTCCAAATCTGGGCTTTCTGAGAGCCTTTTAATTCTTTTGTATCTTCTTTTACTCCTTCAATATCTTTTTCTAAACTATCGACTTTTTCCTCTAATCTTGCCTGTACTATTTTAATATCCATAACATCTTTTTGCAGATTATCTAACTTCTGATTAATTGAACCTAAAATTTCCTTGAGGTCTTGTTCAATAGTAACTGACATCTGATGATTCTCCTAATAATGATAGTTATCAGCATTGTTGTCTATCTTATCTTAAGTGTTTGCCCAACCGAAGCGCCTCATTTTCCCTTGCTGCCTTCCCTCATTGTTGCCCTCCCCCTCCCATTATCTCCACTAATTTATGAGCCGATAATTCCTGATTAAGCCAATCCTTTCTCAGCCAACCATTGAGGATTATATAAACGAGATTGATAACGGGACCCACCATCACAAAGAACAGTAACTATGGTGTGGCCCGGTCCCATTTGTTTAGCCAAAGCCACGGCAGCACCGACATTAATACCCACAGAACCCCCCATAAATAAACCATCTTTTTGTAATAGTTGATAAACAACTTTGATGGCAGTGGGATCATCAATTTGAATGGCATCATCTATGGGTGCGCCTTCCATATTAGCCGTAATACGACTATTACCAATCCCTTCAGTAATTGAACTACCTTCCAGGGTAATTGTCCCGGTTTTCACATAACTATATAAACCGCTACCCATCGGATCCGCCACCAGGCAGCGCACCTGGGGATTTTGGTCTTTTAAAAACATCGCCACCCCCGCGTAGGTTCCCCCGGTTCCCGTGGCAGCCACCCAAGCATCAATTTTACCGTCGGTTTGTTCCCAGATTTCCCGGCCGGTGGTTTCGTAGTGAGCGCGACGATTAGCCAGATTATCGAATTGATTGGCCCAGATAGCATTTTCCATCTCACTGGCCAATCTCCCCGATAATTTAACGTAATTATTGGCATCTCGGTAGGGAACGGCGGGAACAGTACGCACTTCTGCACCCAATGTTCTCAATAGGTCGATTTTCTCTTGGGATTGGGTATCGGGAATGATAATCAGGCATTTATAACCTTTAGCATTGCAGATATGGGCCAAACCGATGCCAGTATTGCCGGCGGTTCCTTCGACAACGGTTCCCCCCGGTTGGAGAGTACCGGCTTTTTCCGCTTCTTGAATAATATATAAAGCGGCCCGATCCTTGACCGAACCACCGGGGTTAAGAAATTCGGCCTTACCGAGAATCTCGCAGCCGGTTTCCTCGCTAAAACTATTGAGACGAATTAGGGGAGTATTACCCACCGCATCGACGAAACCATTTTTAATATCCATAATCTGTTATTTTTCGTGCTGTTCGTAGGCTGAGACGATTTTTTGTACTAAGGGATGACGCACCACATCGGCCCGGGATAGGTAACAAAAAGCGATCCCTTCTACTGATTTGAGGATTTTTTGAGCGGCAATTAACCCCGATTCCTGTTGTTGCGGTAAATCGGTTTGGGTGACATCTCCAGTTACTACCATGCGCGAACCGAATCCCAAGCGAGTTAAGACCATTTTTAACTGTGCTGGGGTAGTATTTTGGGCCTCATCAACGATAACAAAAGCATTAGCTAGGGTTCGTCCCCGCATATAAGCTAAGGGTGCGATTTCGATTTTACCCCGTTCCATCAGGTCGGGAATTTTGGCCGCTTCGATAAATTCGTATAAAGCATCGTAGAGGGGACGCAAAAAAGGATCGACTTTTTGCTGTAAATCCCCCGGCAGAAAGCCTAATTTTTCCCCTGCTTCCACGGCCGGCCGGGTGAGGATAATCCGTTCTACTTTATCTTCTAATAGAGCTTGTACGGCTAAAACGGCGGCTAAAAAGGTTTTCCCCGTGCCGGCAGGTCCAATACAAAAGGTGATATCGTGACTTTGAATCGCTTGGATATATTGACGCTGACGGAAGGTTTTTGCCCGAATTAGCTCCCCGCGACGGGTACGAGCGAGAATATCCTGCTGTAGTTCTTTATACTCGCTAGAACGCCCCGTATCGAGGGCATGGATAGCGGTCATAATATCGGCTTCGGCGATTAACTTGGCCTCTTGCCATAAAATACTTAAGGAGCGTACAATCGCTGTGGCACGCTCCACGGGGGTTGGTTGCCCCCCAATCCGCAATTCCATGCCTCTGAGGACTAAATTTGCCCCAGTTTGCCTGGCTATCAATTTGAGGTTAGCTTCTTGATGACCCGCTAAAGCGATCGCACTTTCTGAACTGGGGAATTGAATCGTTTGCCAAGTTTCCGTCATGCTTGGGGCTAAATTATCCTTTGGCTGTTTCTACCACTTTAGCAAAAGCGACGGGATCGAGGACAGCTAATTGAGCTAACATTTTCCGATTGAGGAGAATATTAGCTTTCTTTAATTGTCCGGTCAGTTGGCTGTAACTGATGCCCTGTTGACGAGCAGCGGCATTAATGCGGGTAATCCAAAGACGACGAAAATCGCGTTTCCGTTTGCGACGGTCTCTATAGGCATTCCGCAAGGCCTTCATTACCTGTTGGTTCGCTGTACGGAATAAGCGCGAGTGGGAACCGCGAAAACCTTTGGCTAATTTGAGAACTTTTTTGCGTCGCTTGCGGGCGACATTCCCCCGTTTTACTCTAGACATGATAATCCTTTAGACAATTTTTCTGGAAAACTTACAAATAGGGCAACATTAAGCGCACTTCCTTCTCGTCGCGCTCGTGTACCAAGGTAATCTGGGACAAACGACGGCGCTTGCGTTCGGCACTTTTATGATCGAGTAGGTGATTTTTGAAGGCTTTGCGACGTTTGATTTTTTTGCCGCTTCCCGTGGCCTCGAATCGTTTGGCCGCCGCCTTTCGCGTTTTTAGCTTGGGCATAAACTCCCTTTTATTAAATCGACACAATCACTAATACTATCACAAATAGAGGACTTTAGGCAAGGAGTGGCCAAAAGATTCCCCGGCTCATCCTTACTTTGGCCAGGTCTGTACTTGGGAATTAAATCAATCGGGAATTTTTCCCCTTCCTCTTGATCGAATCGCTAAGATCCAGATAATGTCTCGCGTTAACACGCATCTGGAGAAGTTATGGCTAAAACCCTACTAGAACAATTACGCCAATTTACAGTGGTTGTTGCCGATACCGGCGATATCCAAGCGATCGAAGCTTTTACCCCCCAAGATACCACCACTAACCCCTCCCTGATCACGGCTGCGGCCCAAATGCCCCCATATCGGCCGATTGTCGATCAAACCCTGCAAGCGGCCAGAAAAGAATTAGGAGAGCAGGCCACCCCGGAAGATGTGGCCAAATTAGCTTTTGATCGCCTAGCGATCGGTTTTGGTCTGCAAATCCTGCAAATCGTCCCCGGCCGCGTCTCCACCGAAGTGGATGCTCGTCTTTCCTACGATACCCAAGCTACCATCGACAAGGCCCGTTATCTCATTTCCCAGTATGAACAAGCGGGTATCTCTAGAGAAAGAGTCTTAATTAAAATTGCCTCGACGTGGGAAGGGATTAAAGCTGCAGAAGTCCTCGAAAAAGAGGGAATTCACTGTAATTTAACTCTATTATTCGGTTTTCATCAGGCGATCGCCTGTGCGGAAGCGGGAGTAACCTTAATTTCTCCCTTTGTCGGTCGGATTCTCGATTGGTATAAAAAAGAAACTGGTAAAGACTACGTTGGCGCTGAAGATCCCGGAGTCCAATCCGTTACCCAGATCTATAACTACTATAAAAAGTTTGGTTATAAAACCGAAGTTATGGGGGCAAGTTTCCGCAATATCGGCGAAATTTGCGAGTTAGCTGGTTGTGATCTTTTAACCATTTCTCCGAAACTGCTCGAACAATTGCAAGAGACAGAAGCCGATTTACCCCGTAAGCTCGATCCAGCACAGGCCGCAACCCTTGATATTGTCAAAATTGCCATGGATCAAGCGACTTTTGAGAAAATGCACGCCGAAGATGCCATGGCTTCCGAAAAACTAACGGAAGGTATTCAAGGTTTTACCAAAGCTTTAGAATTATTAGAACAATTGCTGATTCAACGTTTAACCCAGTTGGAAGGTCAGTCAACCCTAGAACACGCCGCCGAAGATATTTTTCGAGTCTATGATCATGATGGGGATGGTTTCATCACCCGGGAAGAATGGGCGGGAACCGATGCGGTATTCGATGCGATCGATATTAACCATGATGGCAGAATTTCTCCCGATGAGATCGCTGTCGGTTTGGGTGCGGCTTTTCGTTTAGTGGAAGCTTAGAATTAGTCGTGAGTTGAACTAACCGGCATCAGTCCCCACCCGCACTAACCCCCACCAGTGGGGAAAGTGCAGGGAGTGGGGAGCTTTTTGTGGTGAACAGTAAACATTAACCAGTAATCAGTAATCAGTAATCAGTGAACAGAAAGCTCTGAACTTGCCACTCAATACTATTCACTGAAAACTAAAATCTGATCACTGGTAACTGATCACTGATCACTGATTAAGCTGTCTCTTGGGCAGCGGCTAATTCTGCCAGTTTTCCCTGTTGATCCTTGGCGATACAAGATTGGATCACCTCTTCGATGGCGCCGTCTAAAATGCGATCGAGGGAAAAATTCTGATTTAAGCGATGATCGGTGAGACGATTATCCTTATAGTTATAGGTGCGAATTTTTTCCGAACGGG
>NZ_JASJFF010001058.1:0-4151 GCF_030065435.1 Microcystis sp. M53603_WE2 | reverse complement strand
TTTTTGAGAGTGCAAAAATGAGATGCACCCAGAGGTAAGAGGTAGTTATAAGCGTTAAAGATAAACCACAGAGACACAAAGAACAGAGAGAGCCGATTTTTTTCTAGACTGTTGAGATGGTCGAAAATTGAGATTTTAGTTTAAACGATGCCACTCAACGATTTTATTGCCTACTTTCAAAATAATTGCTTGACCTAAACCCAGTTCTTGTGTCACATTAACTAGATGGGCGAAATTTTGACGGGTGATTGCTAGTCCCTGCAAACAGGCTAGAAAATCGAGACAGAGAACCGTAGAAAATTCCCAAGTTTGCCGGTAAACACGGCAATTATCTGGTAAAAAAGCCACAAGAGCGCGAAAATGAGTCAAAGCGGCTTTCTCAAAATTGGCGCTAGTGCAGTCAAAAGACGAGTGCTGATAGCTCATAAAAACTTTGCCTGATAGGGAGAGAGCAGGGTTTTCCTCAGACTAGCACCTCGCTTCTGGGGATCACGTTCCCTTTAGAATTTCTCAATAGACTGGCAAATCCCCCCAGAGGAGTATCGTTACCCGCGAGCAAATTGCTAGAAGCTAGGTTTCTTCCCAGAGATAGTGTACTTTAGATATTGATGTCCTTCCGGCTGGCAAGATAACCTATAAATTTCCCCACTCGTCCCTAGCGATAAAAGGCTGTATTTAGTCAAAAATCAAGTGTTGACTTTGATGCCAAACTTGCCAAGTAAAAAATGATCACAGCCTCAAGTTGCCGCTTAACTACTTGACTACTTAACTGATAACTGGTAACTAAAATTATGAATAATGCAATTGTCAAACCGAGAGATGTACAAGTAGCACCGATAGCCGCCGATACTTTTGTCTTTCGTTCCCGCACTTGGGACCGGTTAAAATTCGAGATCGAATACGGATTACAAAAGGGAACCACCGCCAATAGTTATCTGATTAAAAGTGAAAAGGTCGCTCTTTTTGATCCCCCGGGGGAATCATTCTCGTCCATATTTTTAGAGGCTTTAACTAAAAGAATCGATCCGAAAACTATTGATTATATTATTCTCGGTCACGTTAACCCCAATCGTGCCGTCACCCTCAAGGCACTTTTAGAAATCGCGCCTCAAGTCACTTTTGTTTGTTCTAATCCGGGGGCAATTTCCCTGAAAAAAATTCTTGAAACCGAAGCATTAAATCTGTTGGTTGTCAAGGGGGAAGAAATATTAAATTTAGGAGCAAACCATCAATTAGAATTTATCCCCACTCCTAACCCCAGATTTCCCGATCAACTCTGTACCTACGACAGCAAAACCGATATTCTCTACACCGATAAATTATTCGGAGCGCACGTTTGTGGCGACCAAATTTTTGATGAGGGTTGGAGCGTTTATAACGAAGATCGGCGTTATTATTTCGATTGTCTCATGGCTCCCTATGCCAGCCAAATTAGCAACGCTTTGGAGAAATTAGCCGCTAAATCGCCCTTATTTTATGCCGTTGGTCACGGTCCTCTGGTGCGTTACGGGATGCACGAATTGACCCTTTCCTATCAACAATGGTTAGCAGTACAAAAGTCCCAAGAGTTGACAATCGCCCTGATTTATGCTAGTGCCTACGGCAACACCGCCACCCTTGCTCAAGCGATCGCCATGGGAATCACGAAAGCGGCAGTAGCAGTGACGGCGATTAATGCCGAGTTCGCTGAACCAGACGAGATCAAAACGGCGATCGAAAAAAGTGTCGGTTTTATCTTTGGTTCCCCCACTTTGGGGGGACACGCACCGACTCCCATCCAAACCGCCTTGGGGATTACCCTAGCAAATGGCGATAAAAGCAAGCTGGTGGGGGTTTTTGGCTCCTACGGTTGGAGTGGTGAAGCGATCGATCTTTTGGAAGGTAAATTCCGGGATGGCGGTTATCGCTTCGGTTTTGAGCCAATTCGGGTTAAATTTAAGCCCACGGAGGCAATTTTAAAGACCTGTGAGGAAGCGGGAACCGATTTCGCTCAAGCAGTCAAAAAAGCTCGCAAAAGCAGACAACCGAAAACTAATGTTAACCAATCCCAAAGCGATCGGCGATCGCAAGCCCTGGGCCGTTTGGTGGGTTCTCTCTGTATCGTCACCTGCGAATTGGGGGAATTGCGCGGCGCCATGTTAGCCTCTTGGGTGTCGCAAGCGACGTTCACCCCCCCCGGATTGACTATTGCCGTGGCGAAAGAACGAGCGATCGAGTCTCTGCTTTATAGCGGTACGCCTTTTGTCCTTAATATCCTCCAAGAAGGTCAACATTTGGCTTTAATGAAGCATTTTCTTAAACCTTTTTCCCCCGGAGAAGATCGTTTTGCTAATATCGAAACCACTAAAGCTGAGAACGGTGGGCCGATTCTGGCCGAAGCGCTCGCTTATCTGGAATGTCGGGTAGAACAACGAATGGAGTGCGGTGATCATTGGCTGCTTTATGTGATCGCAGAAAAAGGCAGGGTTTTACACCAGGGTTTAACCGCCATCCATCATCGCAAATCTGGCAGTTATTATTAACTCATGGTGACGGGCAAGGGATCGCAAAAAACAAGGGTTTCGGCTGATCCCGAAAGTGAACAATACTCTCCCCTATCCTTCTGCTACTGTTTGTAAAACAAGATCATTGACATCCTCACCGCCGTAAACGGACGGCGATTCCCTACAGATCAAACAAACTTAATTGAACGATCTTTGGATGGGTTGACGCTTCACGGGATGCTGCTTCTTTAACAGAAGTCTTACACCTTCCTCTGCGTCCGTTTTTTGAGGTCTCCGATTGCCCACCGGCGACCTTGATATTAATTGCGGCGTTCACGTCCCTATCATGGAAAGTCCCACAAAAAAGACATTCCCACTCACGGATATTTAATGCTTTCTTACCGCCGATATTCCCACAACAGGAACATCGCTGAGACGTTGGCTCCCATCGGGAAATTATCCGAAAATCACGCCCATATTTATCAGATTTTGCCGATAGCATATCTCGAAAAGAACGCCATCCCAAATCTGATATAGCACGGGATAACTTGCGATTTTTAACCATTCCCGATGTGTTTAAATCCTCTAAAATTATCGTTTGATTTTCACGAACAACTCTAGTGGATAGTTTATGCAAGAAATCAGTACGAGTGTCTTTAATCTTTGCGTGGATTTTAGCTACTCGTTTCCTAGCTTTTTCCTGTCGTTTACTTCCTTTCTGTTTTCTAGAAAGGTTTTTCTGTGCTTTTCTTAGTCGTTTTAATCGTTTCTTTAACGGTTTCGGTGCGTCTATCTTTTCTCCTGTTGAGAGGGTAGCAAAGGCAGCAATCCCTAGATCAATTCCCACTGACTCCCCATTATTGGGAAGTATTTCGGACTGAATCTCGACAACAAAGCTGAGAAAATAGCGATCCGCCGCATCTTTAATCACGGTGACGCTAGAAGGTTTAGAAGGTAATGGACGACTCCAAACTATTCTTAGATCACCGATTTTCGCTAAAGTAACGCAGTGTTGGTTAACGGTAAAACCATTATCGGTAAATCTTGCTAATTGTTTAGATTTACGCTTCTTAAATTTAGGAGGTTTGACTTTCTTTCCTTTTCTTTCTCCCTTGCAAGATGCAAAAAAGTTAGAATAGGCTGTCTCTAAGTCTCTCAAAGACTGCTGTAAAGGGATAGAAGAAACCTCGGTTAACCACTGTTTTTCTTCTGTTTTTTTGACTTGAGTTAGTCTTTTAGATAACTCGGTATATTTTGGCTTTTTCTCCCCTTGTCGATAGAGTTCTTGACAGTAAGCTAAGGTATCGTTCCAGACAACACGCACACACCCAAACAACTGAGACAAAAGCCTCTTTTGTTGGTCTGTTGGGTAAATACGGTATTGATACCTCGCTTTCATTGGGTTAAGATGTGTGTGTCTGTACTCTATTCTAACTAGGTCTGTTAATAATATCAAGTCAGTTGCGAAAAGAAAGAAACTCGGCTCTTCGTTACTTGTTATGGTTCGATAGGGGGGCATAAATCGACTAAATCCTTATCTGGCAAAAGATTTAACTGATTAGCTCGCTCTAGATCAAAAACAATTGACAAAAATCGTCCAATGTCTTTCTCTATAAGGGTTCCATCTCTTATAACCCCCGTCCATTACATAACACAAACCGAAGAACC
>NZ_JASJFF010000417.1:0-3079 GCF_030065435.1 Microcystis sp. M53603_WE2 | reverse complement strand
GGTGCTACTTGGTTTCCCCCCCCGATGGCTTTAGGAAAAATAGCCGAAAAAAGCTTGACAAAAGCCACAGAATATGCTAGGGAAATGGGAGCAATTACCGCTAAGGAGGCCCTAGAGATCGGGATTAACTGGATTTTAGCCCCAATTGTCGATGTGAACAATAATCCCGACAATCCCGTTATTAATATTCGTTCCTTCGCTGAAACTCCCGAAATCGTCGCTAATCTAGCTCAAGCTTTTATTTTAGGGGCGGATTCCTATCCAGTTTTGACCACGGCCAAACATTTTCCCGGCCACGGTGACACCAGCAATGACTCCCATCTCGATCTTCCCATTATCAACCACGATCATCATCGCCTAGAAGCGATCGAATTGCCCCCCTTTCAAGCGGCGATCGAGTCGGGGGTTGATAGTATTATGTCAGGCCATCTGTTAATTCCCGCTTGGGATGCCGAGTTTCCCGCCACTCTTTCCTCGAAAATTCTCGCGGAAAAACTGCGCCAAAATCTCGGTTTTCAGGGTTTAATCGTCACCGATGCCCTGATTATGGGGGGAGTAACCAAAATTGCCAGCGCTGCCGCCATAGCAGTGAGGGCGGTACAGGCGGGGGCCGATATACTGTTAATGCCACCCGATCCGATCGAAGCGATCGAAGCGGTGTATAGTGCCGTGCAAGCGGGTACAATTAGCGAAGCGAGAATTAATGATTCTTGGCAACGTATTCAACGAGCAAAAGAGAAATTGGGGCAAAGACAGCCATCCTTAGAATCCTTAAGCAGTTTAGCGGCACCGCAAGCTCTAGAGATTGTCAGCGATATTTTAAAAGATTCCCAAACAGTTAGCGCTAATTTACCGATTAAAGCCACTCAAGGCCGCAATTTAATCATTATCGATGATTTACTCAACTGTGACTTTCTCGATCGCTCTTGTCCGGCGGTGACAATGCCCCGACAATGGGGTTATCAAACCCAAATAATTGATTGTAGCACCTTTAATCAGTCCCTCGTCTCCCCAGAAACGACTCTCCTACAAGTATTCATCCGTGGTAATCCTTTTCGGGGTAGTGCCGGATTAGGGGAGGAAACGAAAGCTATCTATCAAGCTTTGCTGAAAACCGGACAAATTCAAGCATTGATTATTTATGGTAGTCCCTACGTTTTCCAGTGGTTTCGTCAACAAAGCGGAGAAATTCCCTATCTTTTCAGCTATGGACAACAACCAAGCGCCCAAAAAATTGCCCTAGAAACTATTTTTGAGGGGCCCACTAGCGGCGAAAATCAGACCGATACTTTCATTTAAGGGCAAAAATTGTCTAGTAACCATTGGGCAATGCGATCGGAGGCCCCGGCCGATCCCATTCTCTGACGACCATTAACGGCGATTTCTTGCCACTGTGGGGGATTTTGTAATAAATATTCTAACTTGTCTGCTACTGACTCGGCACTATCGCCTAAGAGAATTGAACAGCCTAATAAACGCTGTTGCAGTTTGGCAAAATGGCGAGTAAACTGTGGTCCAGATCCCGCAATTGTGATCGCCGGTTTACCCAAACCGACGAACTGTTCCGTGGCAGTTCCCGCCATGGCGATGGCCAGATGGCAGCGGCCTAAATATTCGGCGTAATCCCTTTGAGAAATAGTTATAAATACTTCTTGACAAATAAACTTATTTGTGCTATGTTCTCGCCAACCCTGGGAAATTAAAGCAGCCGTAAAAGATTCTAGGGGGAGAGAAGGAGCGATCGCCGCCAAAAATTCCAGCTTATAATCGGGAAAACGTCCGATAATGGCGGCCACAGCCTCGATAATTTGCTGCCAATTGTGGAGAGATTCGGGAAAGCGCGAACCGGGTAGCAGCAGAATATTTAGGCAATCTTGGGGAAAATCGCCCGTTATCGAGGGTAAAAGGTCATCCATCATCGGATTACCCCCATCGACAACGGGAATTGACCACTGTTGTAAAATTTTGCTAGTTAAACTATCCCGGGGAAAAACCCCCCGACAGCGAGGATGAGCCATTAACCAGCGTTCCCAGGGATAATAGTAGGAACCCCAGAGGCGATCGATCATCGAGCTACTATCTAACCATCCCTGCTCATCCCGGAGATAGTATTCTGATTTAGCCGTTCCCACAAAAGCATAATCTGTCTCGCTCAACCAAGCAAGGGCAAGGGGTAAGATATCTCCCACCGCGACAATTTTTCCCCCTTCTTGGCCCCAATTTCTGACCAGACGGTATTGACGGGAGGTTAATCCTAATAATCCCTCCCGCAGATCTCGCCATAATTGTTTGGCATCCCTAGTGATAAAACCCCCAGAGGGCATTTTTTGACCTCGATCGAGAAGAGAAATCCCCAGACGAGTATAAGCATAACCGTTACCCACTAGGGGTAAAGCAGTAATATCCGGACAGTGGGGAGATGATTGCAGTCTTTTAATAATCCGGATCGCGATCTCGTCTTCACCGTGGCCATTACTCAAAAATAATAATTTCACTTTTTTTCTTAACTTCTGGCTTAAAGTCCTAAACTTCGGTTGTTTTATTCCCCTCGACCCTAGACAATGCTGATGGTTAGGGAACAATCAATTTTATAAAAGCAGTTAACCAACTCCCATTTAGTCTAATCTACCGGAAGGTTTCGCCGATCGCCTATCTCTGCCCTGATGGCGACCATTTGACCAAAGGTTAAGACTAAAAGATAAGAGATTAGTTTAACTGCTTCTATTTTTCTCGATCAAAAGACCAAATTTGGCCCCCCAGAGCCAAGAAGGTCAGAAAGCTGCTCTGATCGCTAAGTAGCTGGTTATAATTAAATTAAAAATGGATTTTAGGTTCGATCCCCCCTGCCCCCCTTGATAAGGGGGGTGCCGATCCCCCCTTAGTCCCCCCTTGATAAGGGGGGCATCTGATAACTTTTAACGCCTACCTACTCATATTAAAATCAGTGATTAATTGGCATCCTATCGGAAAAAATGATTATCGACTTACCCGATCGAGAAGCTACTGTCAATTTAGGGGAAAAACTGGGGCAAACCTTGGCCTCTGGCAGTGTAATTTTATTAAAAGGCGATTTGGGAGC
>NZ_JASJFF010001291.1:0-1030 GCF_030065435.1 Microcystis sp. M53603_WE2 | reverse complement strand
TACTGTTTTCTTGTCAGTTAAATTTTGTTAAGATAATGCCCAAAAACTACAATTTATGGTAGGAAAAGAGGTAAGTCGAAACCGAGTTTGATTTTTGCTTACTCTAAATCAGAAAGGGCATTGGGCAAGATTAGCTAACTATCCCTTTTTTGCCTCTTCCAGGTCATGATAATGCTGATAAGCGCCGATTTCGGGGTTAAAGGGGGCGATTTCTTCAGTTACAGTTAATCCCAAACCTTCTAACATTGCTTGTAGGACAGAATCGGGGGCCAGACGCAGGTAATCGGGGTTAATTTCTAGGGCTACATGACGATTACCGAGGTGATAGGCTGCTTTGAGGAGTAAATCTGTTGACGGCGCAGTAATAGTGATAACTGGTTCTGGTTTAGCGATAATTTGAACAATTTCGCCGTTTTCTCCCCGCAGGAAATCGCGATCCTGTAGAATGGTGCCGCGGGGTAAACGAAAACAGAGGGAAAAACCTTCGGGACTGTCGAGACGATAACGGCTGCGGGTGCGTTCTTCGGCCGTAAGTAGAAGGCTAAAAACTACCGTTTCTGGGGGAGGTGGACTAGCGGTATGACGGGGGGGTAAGCGCTCGGTAAAAGTTAACATGGTAGTGGTCAATGGGAAAAAACATTCTTAATTGTAGCCCTGACTCCAGCTTGACCCGAAAAACTGAGGAACTTTTTCTATTTATTTTCCCGCTGCAGACGAATCATCTCATTTTGCACCCGTCGTCTCAAGTTATCATCGGTACGAATCCAGTTAGTAATGGCGTTAAATTCAGCCGCAGTGAGGCCACTATCTTGGACAATCTTTTTTGAGTTATTACAATAATCTACGGCAATTCTTTGGGCATTAGCTGGAAGATTATTAAAGCTTTCCCGTTGGTTACAGGTAATTGCCGGGGGACTTTTGCCTAAAATTTGCGAAATTTCCTCATAAGCTTGTTTTCTTTCGGTTTCGATCCGCAAAACTGCTTTGGCATAACGTTTGATTTGGTCAGCCGTAAAATCTTGAGTATAAG
>NZ_JASJFF010000841.1:0-11080 GCF_030065435.1 Microcystis sp. M53603_WE2 | reverse complement strand
GGTCTCCCATCGAGATTTAAGGGTAAATTTAAGCTTTGAAAGTCTTTTTCTGGCCATTCATCCCTAAATTCCCCATAAATACACTGACCATCAATGATATCAAAAATACTTTTGACCCGCAGCACTTCCCCATAGGCTCCTTGGGTTAATTCTGTCCAAAAGGTAGTTAAACTGGAAAAATCGAGGACTTCTCCCGTTAAAACGGCTCTATAAATCTGTATTTCTCGTTTTTTTAACCATTGATCACCTTTTATTGTTGTTTTGACGGGACTGAAGACAATTTCATCGACGGGTACTTGTCCTTCGGAGATTTCTGCTTCTGGAGACGTAATCGCTACCCGATGACAATTGAGGGGTTTTAGAAAGCTTTCGAGGGATTCTGGGTCTAAATGCCATGGTACTTCCATATAGACCGTATTTTTAGCCGATAAACTGCTTAAACGGTCTTCTTCTTCCCTAGAAACACAGGACAACTGGGGAAAGTCACTCTGTAAAGTGAGACGATCAATGGGAAAAGTTTCCGTCTGGGGACTAAAATATAGACTTGGCTGCTTGCTCTGAGCGATTTGTTCGCGAATCCAATGGGTTTTTCCCGCAGCTATACCCCCCGTCACCACGATAATCATTTTGCTCCTTCTCTATTGTGGTAATGATAATCATTCTAGCATAAGCCCGATAGCAGCAAGTCAACGCCGTTAACTATTTTTCCAGAAATAACTGCGTTATTTAGCGAAAAAATCCTTAATTTCTGGCGTATTATCCTTCTTTTCTGTAGGATACCATTGGGTTTGTCCATCGGGTAAGTCAACTAGGGTAACTCCCATCATTTTTAATTGTTCCCTTAATCGATCGCTTTCGGGATAATTTTTGGCTTTTCGAGCGCTATTTCTTTGAAAAATCAGTTCTTGAATAGCCGTTTCTGGTAAACTCGCTGATAAATTCTCCGGTTCTGGATTAGCTTCTAATCCCAGTATTTTAGCTAAATATACTAAGGTTTGCCATTTAGCAATATTTTCTTGCTTATTTGCGCTCTCGCGTCGTACATCTTTCGCTAGTTCAAAAATAACTGCTAAAGCGGCCGCAGTATTAAAATCATCATCCATTACAGCTTGAAAGCGGGATATAGAGTCGGAAAAAGGCGAAATATCTAGATATAGCTCGTCCTGATCACTATTACCCCATAAAAGACCCTGTTGCAGTGTATTCCAGCTATTACGCGCTGAATCGATCGCCGCTTCCGTAAAGTCCAAAGGTTTGCGATAATGAGCTTGGAGAACAAAGAGACGTAAAACCATTGGATCGAGGGGACGATTGAGTAAATCACGGATAGTGGTAAAATTGCCCGTAGATTTGGCCATTTTCTCGCCATTAACCCTAACCATGCCATTATGCAACCAATAACGGGCCAAAAGTTGCCCTGTCACCGCTTCCGATTGAGCAATCTCGTTTTCGTGGTGAGGAAATACCAGATCCCCACCACCTCCGTGAATATCGATCGTCTCCCCTAATAGCGATCGTACCATAGCCGAACATTCGATATGCCAACCCGGACGACCGGAACCCCAAGGCGAATCCCAACTGGGTTCATCAGCTTTTGCCGCTTTCCAAAGAACAAAATCAGAGGAATGTTGTTTTTTATCTGTATCTAGCTCGCTTAAACGTCCACTTGCTCCCATTTGCATTTGTTCGAGATGACGACCGGATAGTTTGCCGTAGTCCTGAAATTGATTGACTTTGTAGTAAACATCGCCATTAACATTGTAGGTATAGCCCTTTTTTTCTAATTCTTGAATCAACTGATGAATCTGGGAAATATGTTCAGTTACTCGCGGATAATTAGTCGCTTCTTGAATGTTTAAACGTCTGGCATCCTCAAAATAAGCTTGTATATAGCGCTGAGAAATTTCTGTCATGGAAACTCCTTCCCGTTGAGCGCGAGTGAGAATTTTATCATCGATATCGGTAAAGTTTTGGATATATGTAACCTGATAACCTCGCCAAGTTAAATAGCGACGGATGACATCCCAAACAATGTAGGAACGCGCATGACCAAGATGACAATAATCATAGACTGTCACCCCGCAGCAATACATTTTCACTTGTCCGGGGGTGAGCGTGCTAAAAGGTTCTTTTTGTCGGGTTTGGGTGTTGTAAATTAGCATATTTTTGAGTTATTTAAGATACTGACAGGGGTTAAAATCAACCGTTTGAAAAAAACAACTTCTTGCTCCCGTATGACAGGCTATATCGCCAATTTGTTCGATTTTGAGCAGTAGGGTATCAGCATCACAGTCATAGAAAATAGCTTTAACTTTTTGAATATGTCCAGAAGTTTTGCCTTTATGCCATAATTCTCCACGGGAACGACTCCAATAGTGAGCTTCTCCTGTAATTAGGGTTTTTTCGATCGATAGTTGATTCATCCATGCCATCATCAAAATAGTTCCATCTTGGTAATCTTGAGCAATGGCAGGAATTAATCCCTGTTCGTTAAATTTTAAAGTTTTTATCCATAAATTATTCATAGTTTGTACTTTTTAATTTTTTGAGAACTAGCCAAGCATTCGTTTAGTTGTGTCAAGATTTCCTCTTTATTTAAATTTCTGCCGATAAAAACTAACTGATTCTGAGGAGATGTATCCCATTCTACCGCTTGCAGATCGTAACGAAGACCGCTCAATTGAAAAATATGTTTTAAATCGCTTTGTTGAAACCAGAGAATCCCTTTAGCTCGAAAAACATTTATCGGCATTTTTTCCGTGAGAAAAGGTTCAAATTTATCTAGATTAAATGGTTTATCGCTAACAAAGGAGACAAAATTAAAGTCTTCAGTAGATTGATTATCACTGGAGATTGGGCGATTTTTTTGAAAGTCTCTCAACTGGACTTTATACAATTCTTCTTTAGTTAAACCTAGATCTAACAATAAACCCAAAGGAACCTGACCATAACTACTTTTTAGGAGTCTTATACCCTCTTTTTCTCGACGAATAAACTTTTCTAAATCATCTAATTTCTTGGAACTGACTCGATCTATTTTATTGAGAATTACCACGTCACCATAACGAATTTGACTAAGGGCAATGTTACTATCAAAATGATCCGCAGTAAAGGTTTCAGAATCCACGAGGGTAATAATAGAATCTAAGCGAGTCAAATATTTTAACTCCGTGGCCAAGAAAGTGAGGATAATTGGCAAAGGATCGGCTAATCCTGTGGTTTCAATAATTAGATAGTCCACGGGTATTTCTTTTTCTAAGACCTGATAGACTGTCTCAATTAAACTATCGTTAATCGTACAACAAATACAGCCATTACTCAATTCTACCATATCTTCATCGATGGAAACAAGCAATTGAGAATCAATATTAATATCCCCAAACTCATTGATTAAGACGGCAACTTTTAACCCTTCTTTATTGTCAAGAATATGATTGAGTAAGGTGGTTTTTCCACTCCCTAAAAAACCAGTAATAATCGTCACAGGCATTCCTGATTTAGGTAAACAAGGGAGGGAATCGGAGAGGGGAATTATCAAAGAACTCATGGCAGCTAACCCACTTGTAAGTTAATTAATTGGCAGAAAATAGGCTTTTCTCAACCCTGTTAAATTCGTCTGGAGGGGATCAATCTCCCCTATTTGCTGGTTTATACAAAAGCTTCAGAGATTAGTTTTAGATAGGATCGCCGTTTGCATTTTTTCTAATAAATCTGCCAGCGTCATCGAACCTAAATCACCCCCTTGTCGAGTGCGAACACTTAGAGTTTTACTGCTAACTTCTCTTTTTCCAATCACAGCTAAGACAGGGATTTTTTCTAGTTCTCCTGTACGAATTTGTTTGCCTAAACGCTCACCACTTTTATCGATTTCCACTCGATAACCAGCTTGTTTTAACTGCACTGCTACCTCTAAAGCATAATGCTGCTGTTCATCACTAACGGGTAATAAACGGACTTGAATAGGTGCTAACCAGAGAGGAAAATCTCCCGCATAATTCTCGATTAAAATACCAAAAAATCTTTCCAAAGAGCCAAAAATAGCTCGATGAATCATAATCGGTCTTTCCCGAGTACCATCCCTAGCGACATATTGCATATCAAAGCGTTCTGGCAAGTTAAAATCGACCTGAATCGTGGAACATTGCCACATTCTACCGATCGCATCTTGAATTTTTATATCAATTTTTGGACCATAAAAAGCCCCACCTCCCTGATCCTCAATATAATCCCACTTTTTAGCATTTAAGGACTCAATTAAAGCTGCGGTTGCCAATTCCCAAACACTATCGCTACCCACGGATTTACTGGGACGAGTCGATAAATTTACCTCATAATTAGTAAAGCCAAAATCGGAGAGAATTTTCTCGGTTAAATTTAAAACTCCTAGAATCTCTGCGGCAATTTGTTCGGGCAAACAAAAAATATGAGCATCATCTTGAGTAAAACCTCTTACCCGCATTAATCCATGTAAAACCCCCGATCGCTCGTAACGATAAACTGTGCCTAATTCTGCCCATCTGAGGGGAAATTCTCGATAGGAATGCAGGTCATTTTGATAGGTTAAAACATGAAAAGGACAATTCATCGGCTTAATTTGATAGCTTTGCTGTTCTAACTCGATCGCCTCAAACATATTGTCGCGATAAAAGTCCCAATGTCCCGAAGTTTTCCACAGATCTAAATTAGCTAGATGGGGAGTATAAAGAAATTGATAACCCGCTTCTAAATGAGCTTGGCGCCAATAATCTTCGATTAAATAACGCATTGTTGCACCCCGGGGATGCCAAAAAACTAAGCCTCCACCTGCATCTTCTTGGATGCTAAATAATTTTAATTGTTGTCCCAATTTGCGATGATCTCGTCGCTGCGCTTCTTCTTTTTGTTGGAGATAATTTTGTAATTCTGCGGGGGTTTGCCAAGCTGTGCCGTAAATTCGCTGTAATTGCGGCTGTTTTTCATCTCCTTGCCAATAAGCACCCGCTACACTTTCCAAGGCGAAAGCATCGGGGTTAATTTCCCCCGTCGAGTTGAGATGGGGTCCCGCGCACAGATCCCACCAAAATTCTTCCGGGGGAGAAACAGCACCATCAATTAACGAGGGTTCTCGATCGCTCCGTCCTGCGTCTGGACTACCGATAAAATAACGGGTAATGGTTTCATCTGGGGGAATTCTCTCTAAAATTAACTTTTTGTAGGGTTGATTAAGGCGCTCGATTTCTGCGGCAATTTCGCTTCTTTCCAGCACTTCTCGGATAATTGGCAGGTTTTGCCCGATAATTCGCCCCATTTCTGCCGCTATTTTCTCCAAATCTTCGGGGGTAAAGGGTGTTGGGCGATCGAAATCGTAGTAGAATCCCGTTTCTGTCCAGGGACCAATAGCGACTTTGGTTTCAGGAAAGAGAGTTTGTACAGCCATCGCTAAGATATGGGCGCAAGTATGGCGTATTTTTACGATTTTTTGCGAATCTTCTTGGATAACGGGGCTTTCTGCTAGGGGGTACTTAATCTGATTGACCATTGCCTGCTAAAATGATAATGATTATCATCTTAGCAGAGGAGGGCTGATGTCTGAGAGAAAAATGCGCTCAACATCTATAAGCTATGTATATTAAGGGTTGAGTTCGTAATCATTCCCCTTATTTTTCAGACTGACTATACTCTGCTTAGATGTACTCCATAGCCAGCAAAAAGTGGCTCTCCTAGACTGGTTATAGCAAATGAGTAGTTTAAATGAGCCTAACTCCTTAAAAAGTAGAGAATCCAACAAAATAAAAAGCTTTTTTATTAAAATTGCTTTTTTGAATTCCTAGTAAGCTTTGCTACACAAGTCTCACAGGAATTATTGTGCTAATATATCATAACTACTCTAGAAGAGCCATAATTTATAATCGGCCAAGTGCTTATATTCATGACCCCGATTATCGCGTGGAACAGGATGTGGTTGGGGTTGTCCTCGTTCATCTGGTGGAACAAACCGAGGTTGTTTAGCTTGACAAATTATTAACTCGGCCCAATTTTCTAGACTTCTATTTTCTGTAAAATATTCAAACTCATGTAGTGAACGAATAACAGGCGGCATTGTCAGACCTAATTCCGAACAATAATTAGTTTCCTCGATCATAAATTCAAACATTTGAGAAGGTCTTATTGCATCATAAAAGGAGAGAACCAAAGGAATAACAGGCTTATCTTTCAAATTATACGCTCGAACGGTTGCCGAAATTTGTTCTGTAGCTTCGTGAAATCTCATATAAAAATTGGCTAGTCCTTCAGGATGAAAACAGGCGCTAGTGTCAGGGGACATTAGCGAATTCTTACATTCGATAATAATATAGGCATTAGGAAGGCATATCAAAAAGTCTGCTCGTTTTCCCGCTTTATTGATCGAGTCTGTTTCGTCAACAGGAATTCTTTCAAAAGATGTCGGAGCAATCTGGGGCAAAAAAACTGTTTCCAGATATGTTTCCACCGCATCACTTAAAATACCATCTCGTTTTTTTCGATTCTCTTCGTAGGGCGTAAGAATATTTGTGTTAATCTGGTTCCAGCAGGATTCAGACAAAGAAAGAGGATCGGGAAGACAGTATTTTTGTTTGCCAAGATATATAAATGGAATATCTAAAAAATAATTATAAAAGAATGGTTGATAAGGTTCTGATACTGTTTCTATACTTCGCTCAACTTTTGTCCAAAAACATTGAGAATCTTTTTTTGTAGATAGATTAAAAGGCAAGCTATTGAGTGAAATAAATTTTTCAAGATTCTCTTGAGTAATTCCCTGATCTTCGAGTTCTTTATCCCGAGAAAAGTCGATAAGACCCCATTGCTCTCCATTGCTCTTTCCCCATTCAATCGCCGACATAAATTGATTAAAGTAAACCTGGGTTGATAATCCCGCTCGCTGATAAAAAAGCTCAAGAATAAGAGGGTGTGATTGATGAATAATCTCCAATAATTTAATCGTGCGCTGAATACGGGATATTGGGTTTCCAAATCCAGAATTTTGAAAAGCCGCCGAACGCTGACAGAAGAGTCCTGGCGAATGGCGGCGCACTTTCTCTTTTGTGATAAAATCACTAGGCTTGATCGTCCAGTTACGAACTTTGTTTATATGGTTTTTCTCGTATTTTGCAATGTTATTTACGATTTCTTCCGATTCTTTTTTCAACAGATTTTTGTCTGAAATTGTATGGTTCGGCCAACCAAAATAAACTTGAATCAAAGAATCGAATTCTTCTGGAATTATTTCTTGATCACGATGTATGTTTCCCGCACTAGCAAGAAGGATCAATCGAATCGCATAATTGCGTAATGCGTTACTTTCTACCCATTTACAAGGATCACTCTTCCAGCTTTCCCAGTTGCGCCAACAAATATTAGCTCCCATTTTTAAAATAGAATGAGAGTTATATCGACGAAGATAGTCTTTTAATTCTGTTATGTTCGAGAAGTTCATGAGAACGGGACGCGCGAGTTACCTAGTCTAATTATAGTACATCGCTCCGGGACGATCGATCCCCCGAAAAGTGTCCATTCTAACCCTAACGAATTGGGTCTAGAATGCTATTGTAGTGATTTCAAATAAGTACGATACACTCTCGATCGATAAAACCCTTATTCTATCTGGCATTGATATTCCCAATCTTAATTGAAATGACTATATCTCGAAAATTTACCGAGACAAGTCCAACTTAGACCAATCCTCGACTTCCAACGTGTTTCTCGCTCAAAATCCCGACAATCGAGTGCCTCTTCCGAAAAGGCACGCATTGGATGCACCGCACATTTCAAGCGATAATCTCCGGTACAAAAAACACAGCGACTACAGGGAATTCGATGCAGCTTTTGCAACTGCCGGCGCCCTTGGGCAACAGCAAGAAAAAGGGCAGTAAAAAAGAACAGCAGCGTTATCCAGATCGCGATCGGACAAAAGAGCGGTATTAGCCTTAACATAAATCTCGATTTTTGTCAATTAAGGAATAATTACAGTTTGCTCAGAAAGAAATTCCTGTGGAACTAGAGATCGCCAGAAACTAAAAATCTCTTGACTGACGCTGTAGGGGTGGGAATAGTGGAAAAAATAACGTCCTTTGTGACAACTCCAAATGCGATCGCCTGACTTTAACCAGGGTTGCCATCCCTGCAATAAATGCCGATCAATTACCGTATCGATATCTCCCCCACAGACTAACAGGGGTACGGGAACTGTCCCCGGGGGGAAATGGGCATTCTGATAGAGATTATGGGGAGAAAGGGACAATAATAAATCCTCTTCCAAGAGATAGCGATATTCTTGGGTTAAAGCGCAGGATTGATGACCAAAAAGATTGTGAACCGATTGATTGAGCAGAGTTTGACGAGAACAAGGCAGTAATTTTGATAGCACATAATAATGAGCTTGCCAATCGATCGCCGGATAGACTCCCACAGAGAGCAAAGTTAAGGATTTTACCCTTTCTGGATAACGACGCGCATACAGTAATCCTACTAATCCCCCCGTGCCGTGGCCGACTAAATGCAGCGGTTGATCGCATTGTTTCAGGTAATCTTGTATTAATACCAAGGCGATATCAAGAGAAGCTGGCTCATCAAGAGATTGACAGTATTGCCAATCAGCGATCGCAATTTCCCGGGCTAAAAAATCCAACACCGGGCGATCAAAACGGCGAAAACTGGGGTTAACATTAATCCAAACTGCATCAGGTAATCGAGACATAATAATCAAGGATATAGGGGATTTTTCAGTGATCAGTAAACAGTAATCAGTAATTGGTGAAAAGAAAGCTGCGAACTAGCCACTTAATACTATTCACTGATAACTGATAACTGATAACTGATTGATAGCTAACTAAACGCCAAATTCGCCCTTAAGTCCCGCGACCCAAGTTTTGATCCGTTGTTCAGTTAAATCGGATTGGTTGTCTTCATCGAGGGCTAAACCGACAAATTTGCCATTTTTTAGGGCTTTCGACTCGTTAAAATCGTAACCTTCTGTCGGCCAATAACCGACAGTTTTACCCCCTAGGGAGGCGATTTTTTCTTCCAGTATCCCCAGAGCATCTTGAAAGTTATCCGCATAACCGATTTGATCCCCCATCCCGAAATAAGCGACCTTTTTGGAGACGAAATCAATGTCATCCAATTCATCGTAAAAACCCTCCCAATCGCTTTGTAATTCGCCGATATTCCATGTGGGACAACCGATAATCAGGGCATCGTAGGGGGCAAAATCCTCGGTAGAAGCGGAGGAGATATCGTGTAATTCTACAATTGCCTCACCTCCAAATTCTTTCTGAATCATTTCCGCCACCGTTTCGGTTTTGCCGGTTTGCGTGCCAAAAAATAAGCCAATTTTTGCCATAAAATTTGTCCTTGTTGCGAAATAAGTGAGTTTAACTCTTAATTCTCCTTGATAGGGAATAAAGCCCCTGATTACAGTTTTCTCCCTCTGAAACTGGCATTTCCTGCCGGCAAGAACTACAGTACCAATAAGAGCGAGAGCGTCCAATGTGATGCAGCAATTTGGTGTTACAACAGGGACAGTAAGGCATAAGGGACAGTTAGAAAGATTGATCAGCGGGGAAAATTAGGAAAATCGATAGTTTATCCTAATCTTCCTTGAAAAAACTAGGCTTCTATCGCATTTAAGGCTTTTTCTACTCGTTTAAAGTCAAAACCCATCGCGCGTAAAGCGTGCCAGAGATGACCTTGTAAAAAGAAGAAAGCGAGGAAAAAGTGGGCATTAGCTAACCAACAGCGCGCCGTATGCACTCCAAAGGGCAATTTCACCGTGTCGGCAAAGTAGGGAGCAATTCCTAACTTCACTTCTAAAATTGGCCCGTAAAATTCGACTGGATAAGCGAGGGTATTTACCCCACAGAAATAGGCGGCCACGAAACCAGCGAGGGCAATTCCGCCCAAGGAATAGGATAAAATGGCTTCTCCGGAGAAAATCAGCACATTTCTCGCCCATTTGAGCGGGGGAACGATAATATGCCAGACACCGCCCCCAATTAACATTAAACCGACGTAGATATGACCACCGACTAAATCTTCGAGATTGTCCACAGTAGCGAAGTGGGTTTGATAGCCATAGATAACCCAAGGATCGAGGGTTGGTTCACTAACGACTCGGACAGCGCCGATAGTTGCGTCGTATAATCCCCCCCAGTACATAGCTCTGGCCACTAATAATAATGCAGCTATACCTAAAAAGAGCAGGTGATGACCGAGAATAACTCCTAATTGTCGGGGTTCACTCCAATCGAAATGGAATTTTTTCCCCGGACCGGAGGAATCTTTCAGGGTTTCTGGGACTCTTAACAGGTGAAATAAGGCTCCTGCTCCCAAAACTGCCGAAGAAATCAGATGAATTGAGCCAATCACGAAAAAGGGATAGATATCGATGATTTGCCCCTTTTCTCCGACTCCAAAGCCTAAAGTGGCCAGGTGCGGCAGTAAAATTAAGCCCTGTTCTGCCATGGCTATATCGGGGCGATACTGGGAAATTTCAAATAAGGTGAAGGCTCCTGCCCAAAAAGCGATTAAAGCAGCTTGAGCAACGTGGGCAACGATAAATAAGCCTGATTTATCGGCAAAACGGGCATTTCCTGCCCACCAGTCGTACTCGATCTGAGGATTATCGTAGGTCTGCATGGCATCTTTTAACGAAAATAGAACCAAGCTTATTGATAATAATATGCAATAAGCTTTAAGTCTTAGTCTAGAATAATTCTCAATAAAGTCAAGTTAAGAATTGTTACAGTTGCTCGGCATACTTTAATACATCAGTATTTTTAGCCTGATCAGCCTTTGAAAATCAAGGCTTTTCAGCATGAATCTTGGATCGCAGCTAGAGTAATCACCTCAAATAATTGAGAATAATTATTAATTAATTTTTAACAAAGACTAGAGGATAATTAGCTTGTCATCACTTAAACAAGCCTGTAATTAGGGTCTGCTGAAAAAGTTTTTCCTGGGGGTAGGAGTCAGTAGCCGGTCGTCAGGAGTCGGTCGTTTCAGGCTTTGTTGCCCTTGTTTTTTGTACCAAGCGATGTACCACAAGAAGGATAATGCAAGG
>NZ_JASJFF010001060.1:0-3589 GCF_030065435.1 Microcystis sp. M53603_WE2 | reverse complement strand
TTTAGGAAAAGGGATAGTTAATATCACCACGGCTAATCAGTTGGGGAAAACCTATCAGTTATATCAAGCTGGAACCGAGCGATTGTATCCCACAGAATACCATCCGATTGTCCGAGCTTTAAGGGGGGAAAAAAACACGGTGGATGATATAGAAGTTCACCAAGGAGAGAAGATTATTCCCCTAGAAGTGTATGCCACGCCCGTTTTTGACGAAAAAGGAGCAATTATCTATGCGATCGCCGCTTTTACCGATATTACCGAACGAAAACAGGCGGAAGCGGAACGGATTCGCTTTACCGAAGAATTAGCCGAGTATAGCCGCACCCTAGAACAGAAAGTGCAGGAGCGCACCCTAGAACTCAGCCAAACCCTAGAAATTCTCAAGGCCACCCAAGCAGAATTACTATTTGAAAATGAACTGCTCAGAAGTAGCGAAGAATCTAGCACCTTTGACTACCAAGTGGGGGGCAGTTTGCCCATGGATGCCCCCACCTACGTGGTCCGCGCCGCCGACCGTTATCTCTATAAAGCCCTCAAACGCGGCGATTTTTGCTATGTTCTCAATCCCCGTCAAATGGGTAAGTCTAGTTTAATGGTACGCATGATCGATCACCTCCAACACGAGGGCATCTGTTGCGCTCCCATTGATTTAACCCGCATCGGCAGCGAAAATGTCACTCCCGACCAATGGTACAAGGGGATAGCCTTCGAGTTAGGGCGACGTTTTGGACTGCTCAAAAGGGTCAATCTCAAAGCTTGGTGGCAAGAACGGGAAGATGTCTCGGCAGTACAGCGCTTGGGCGAATTTATCGAAGAAGTGTTATTGCTGGAAGTGGGGATCGTGGAAGGTTCTCCCCCGAAACCGATCACGATTTTTATCGATGAAATTGATAGCGTTTTGGGCTTAAATTTCGCGGTTAATGACTTTTTTGCCCTGATTCGTTCCTGCTATAACCAGCGTGGTTTTAACCCGCTCTATCGGCGTTTGACCTTCGCTTTCTTCGGTGTTGTCACCCCCTCCGATTTAATTACCGACCACCAAATCACTCCTTTTAATATCGGTCATTCGATTCAATTGGAGGGTTTTAAGGAACACGAAGCCCAGCCTTTACTGCGCGGATTGGCCGAGAAAGTTAGTAACCCGCAAACTGTCTTAAAAGAAGTCTTTGCTTGGACAAACGGTCAACCTTTTCTGACCCAAAAACTCTGTCAGTTAATTCGCACCGCCGCCTCGCCGATTCCCCCCAATGGTGAGGCCTCCTGGATTGAGGACTTGGTACAGAAGAAGATCATTGACAATTGGGAGGCTCAGGATGAACCGGAACATCTGCGGACTATTCGCGATCGGCTTCTCAACAGTCATCGCTCCCAGTTGCTCCTGAGACTCTATGAACGGATTTTAAGGGAAAAAGAGGTGATTGCCGAGGATAGCCCTCCAGAAAAAGAGTTACTTTTATCGGGGTTAGTGATCAAAGACCAAGGCCGGCTGCGGGTCCATAATCCCATCTATCGGGCCATCTTTAACCTCGATTGGCTGGGTTGCAGCTCAAATTTGTAGAAATATCCACTACAGAGCAATTATTGGGACTTAAACGCTCAATACAGATCACATCGATTATAATCGCTACAGAGTCGGCACTTGACGTTGAGAGATTGGCAATGAAACAGACAACCCCCTCCGAGTCAGAGATAAATGAAGCTTACTTCGCCATGTTATCTTGGTGTTTTGTGCCTAAATTTCCCCGCAAGTCAGCCCCCTGTCTCGGCCAGTGCGAGTCGCTATTCTCGGAGCAACACGAGCAGTCGTGACTAAATTACTCGAATTCCGCTATTTTCCTTTCGTAAGATTAGAGCCATGAACAAAACAGATGTAATGAGTTGGATTTATTTTAGTCATCCAAAAAAAGCTGATATTGTCAATATTTTAATAATTATTGCCATATGGACTGTGATGGTAATTGTCGTCAATCCTTTGGGTAATTTTCCTCTTAATGATGACTGGGTTTATGGACTGGCAGTAAAATCGATTCTGGAGAAAGGTGATTTCCGCCTTCCCAGTCCAGCCCATGCTAACCTATTTTTTCAAGCCTTTTGGGGAGCCTTATTTTGCCTTCCTTTTGGATTTTCATTTACTGCATTACGCTTCTCAACTTTAACCTTAGGATTAATCGGTGCGATTGGTACTTATGGACTGCTTAGAGAAGTTAATGCCAATCAGAAAATCTCTTGGTTGGGCGCTTTGCTGATAGTGGTTAATCCTCTATACTTTGGATTAGCTAACAGCTTTATGACCGACGTTCCTTTTCTGGCTTTAAGTATCCTATCTTTCTATTTTCTGATCAGGGGATTGAAGCGGGAATCAACTATGGAAATTATTCTCGGTATTTGCCTCGCTTATATCACGATTTTAATCCGTCAATACGCAATTATTATTCTTTTATCATTTGCCCTAGCATACTCGTTTAAACAAAGATTTAAATTAAAAATTTTATTGGGCAGTTCCCTGATATTTTTATCAGGAATTTTACTACATGAACTGTATCAAAAATGGCTTTATTCTACAGGACGCATGCCTTTAACAGCAGAGAATACCCTGACTATAATAGCAGAGAAGGTATTGATAGCTATAGGAAAATTAGATTTCGGCAACCACATTTTAATGATTTCAATTATATACCTGAGTTGTTTAGTCTTCCTTGCCCTAGCGATCTTTTGGACAAAAAATTAAAAATTTTGTTGGGCAGTTCTCTGATGGTTTCCTTGGTAATCTTACTCTATAAATTGTATCAACAATGGCTTGAATCTAAAGAGCGGACTCTTTTAATAATGGAGAATGTGTTGATGAATATGCAAAAATTAGATTTTGGCAACCATATTCTAATTATTTCAATTGGTTGTTTTATTTTCCCATTCATAGCGATATTTTTTTCTGGGAAATTTAAGGAAATATCGCGCCAACACCAAAGAATAACGCTCTTAGCTTTATCTAGCTTTTTTGTTGTCGTGATGGGTAAATTGATCCAGCAAGGCAAAACTATGCCCTTCATCGGTAATGTCCTAGTTTATTTTGGCTTAGGCCCTTTAACCCTTCGAGATACTTATATCTTGAAGGTAAATTATCCCCCCTATTCCCTTGGCTTAAAAATATTTTGGTTGATGATGACGGCGATTGGTGTAGTTGGAGCGCTTTTATTGCTTTACTATTTATGCTCAGGGATATTGCAAACCTTTTCTGAATCAGAAAAATGGTTGAATTTACTAATAATTTCTGCGATATTAGTTTATCTTTTTCTTTTGGGAATAAAGTATGCTTTTGATCGTTATTTTTTGCTGCTTGTACCATTATTTATGGTCCTTATAGTAATTTTAAACAAGGACATTGCCGAACGAGATATTGGCAAAAAAATAACTGCTTTTGCCTTGACAATGATCTTTATTTGGGGCGGATTTACGGCTCTTCGGTTTGTGTTATGCAATGGACGGGGGTTATATTGGATGTAACCCTTATATAGAAAGGCATTTAGCGATTTTTGTCGATTGTTTTTGATCTAGAGCGAACTAATCAATTAAGTCTCTTACCAGATAAGGA
>NZ_JASJFF010001077.1:0-6184 GCF_030065435.1 Microcystis sp. M53603_WE2 | reverse complement strand
TGTTAAATAAAAATCTTTCTCAATTAATTCTTAAGAATTTGTAAATATTGCGGAATGTTAATTTAAATATTCTCAAGTTTTTGGAGTTAATCAATAATTTTTGCTTATCTTTGTCCAACATTGGGTTAGGAGACAGTTATCAGTTATCAGTTATCAGTTATCAGTTATCAGATGTGAGTTTTTAGTTTATTGTTTACTGAAAAAGCTCCCCACACCCCACACCCTACACCCCACACCCCACACCCCACATCCCTCTCCCTGCTCCCTAACCCGCAACCCCTATTTTCCGTCTAAACTTTTGTATAGGGATAGTCTGGGAAAGTATTGTAAAGTTTTGTCAAAAATATACGCAAATAACAGCAAACGACTGCTACTGTGGTTAGTGCAAGTTTACCTTACAGTTCAAATGAAACTATCAGATTATGCCAAGAAAAAGGGGATCAGTTATGACACTGCTTGGAGGATGTGGAATCGAGGGCAGTTACAAGGAGAACGTCTTCCCACAGGAACAATTATTATTTTTGAAGATGACCGTTCAGTGCGTGAAAATAAAGTTGCTATTTATGCAAGAGTTTCTAGTTCAGAAAATAAATCTAACTTGGAGACTCAGGCGAAAAGATTAGAGGCTTATTGTACGGCGAAAGGCTATCAAATTGTCAGAGTAGTTAAAGAAGTAGGAAGTGGGGTTAATGACCAGAGAAAGCTATTATTAAAACTTCTAGAACAAACTGATTATAACTTGATTGTCGTAGAACATAAAGACCGATTGAGTAGAGTAGGGTTTAATTATTTAAAAGTTCTTTTAGCCCAAACAAACCGACACATAGAAGTAGTCAATTTAGCCGAGGAAAGAAAAGATGATTTAATGCCAGATTTTGTCAGCATAATCACTTCATTTTGCGCTCGACTGTATTCGATAAGACAAAGAACAAGAAAAACTGAATGTTTAATTAAGTGCTTGGAGGAAGAGCATGAAATTAGTTCAAAGACATCTAATCAAATTTAATAAAAAGAATTATTTAGCATTTGATAAGTTGGCATTTTTATCAAAGAATCTCTATAACTGTGCTGTCTATTTAAACCGTCAAGCTTTCTTTTCACATCAGCCATTTCTAACCATGACTGAGTTACACCATGCTTTGAAAACAAGCGCAGATTATCAAGCGTTACCAGCTAAAGTAAGCCAGTTAGTATTAAAGCAAGTAGAAAAAACTTTTAAATCCTATCAAAAAGCAGAAGAACAATTCAAAAAATCGCCTAATAAATTTACAGGAGAGCCGAAATTACCACGCTATAAAGATAAGAAAAAAGGTAGAAACGTTTTAACTTATAACTATCAAGCCATCTCTAAAAAAGCCTTGAAGCAGGGTTTAATCAAACTCTCAGGAACTAATTTAGAGTTTAAAACCAATTTAAAAGAAGTCTTAGAGGTCAGAATTATTCCTAAATCGGGCGCTTATTATCTAGAGATTGTCTATGAACAACCATCCCCACCAAGTCAGGAGGGAGAAAGATATGCTTTTGTTGATTTAGGATTAAATAACCTAGCAGCTGTCACCTCTAATATTCCCGAATTTAAGCCAACTTTACTATGTGGGAAAGCGTTAAAATCATGCAATCAAAAATACAACAAGACACTAGCTAAACTCAAATCGGAATTACCCAGTTTACAGAAGACCAGTAAAAGAATACAAGGTTTAACTTTAAAGCGTAATTGCCAGGTGGATTATTACCTCCACACCGCTAGTAGATCTATTATTGATAAATTACTAGCTCATCAAATTAACCTTTTAGTTATTGGTCAGAATCAAGGCTGGAAACAAAACCTTAATATTGGGGATAGAAATAATCAGTCATTTGTGAATATTCCTCACTCAAGATTTATTGAACAACTAACTTACAAGGCAATTTTAGTCGGAATAAAAGTCATTACGACTAATGAAAGCTATACGTCTAAATGTAGTTTCTTAGATTTGGAACCAATTGGCAAACAAGAAAAATATTTGGGCAAGAGAGTTAAAAGAGGATTGTTTAGAAGTTCGTCAGGTTATCTCTATGGAGCAGATATTAATGGTTCATTAAATATAGGGAGAAAGGTAGTCGGAGAGGTTGCATTTAGCAAGAATCCGATAGAGAGGCTTGTAGTTAGCCCTGTACGGGTCAAAGCGTACAAAGCTGATTCAAAGTGCGACGTTTGCGTACAGAATTAGTAACTATGGATAACTCTTAGACTAATTAATTCGGGACTCACATCACAATATAGACTATGGCTTACTATTGGTTTAAAGCATTTCACCTGATTGGGGTAGTTGTTTGGTTTGCGGGACTATTTTATTTGGTACGTTTGTTTGTCTATCATGCGGAGGCAGCAACACAAACCGAACCCGCACAAGCTATTCTGAAAGCGCAATACGAGATCATGGAGAAGCGACTCTACAATATCATTACCACACCTGGGATGATTGTCACCGTGGCCATGGCGATCGGTTTAATCTCCACAGAACCAGAAATTTTAAAATCGGGATGGTTACATATTAAATTATCCTTTGTGGCTCTTTTACTGCTCTATCATTTCTACTGTGGTCGCATCATGAAAAAGCTAGAAAAAGGGGAATGTAATTGGACGGGACAGCAATTTCGGGCCTTAAATGAAGCACCAACCCTGTTATTGGTAGTTATTGTCCTTTTGGCAGTATTTAAAAATCAATTACCCCTCGATTTGACCACTTGGTTAATTGTAGCTTTAGTGGTATTAATGGCGGTGACAATCCAACTTTATGCTAAAAAACGTCGCAAAGATCAAGAAAAACTTCGGCAAAATACTCCCCAAAAAGAAGAAGTAGCGACCAGGTAAATTATCTCAATCATTCCCTAGGTTTCTAGGATAACAGTTAAGAGTGGTTTGACAGCTGTGGGATGGTCTTTTTAGTCCATCCCAATTGTATAGGTAGCAACGTTTAGCTTTTAGCTTTTTGGCTTTTTGCTATTTTTGAGCTTATACAAAAACTATTTTTAATAGTGTGATGAACTCCCAAGCTATGGATTGTTTCTCCCTGCTCCGGCGCTCCGCTGCTCCCCTATACCTTTTAAACAGGATTTAGTATAAACCTCTTGCGAACAGCAAACCCTAAATAAAAACAATCTCCTGACGACCGAATCCTGACGACCGAATCCTGACGACCGAATCCTGACTCCTAACCCTAACAACAATTTTTGATTTTTCCAAGAGGTTCTATGAATAGTTGCTGGATAGATTGGGAAAAAATAACTAGAGATTTTCTTAATTCCCGCAAGCTCAGACAAGTTGCTGAATTGCGAGGATTCTATCGAGTTAATCCCTCTGGTATTCCTAGAATTCCTCCCAATTTAGAATTGAGAGACTACCAAAATACAGCGATTATCAGTTGGTTTCGTAATCGGGGACGAGGAACTTTAAAAATGGCCACCGGCAGCGGTAAAACTATTACTGCTTTAGCTATTGCCATGGAACTTTACGAAGCGATAGAACTGCAAGTATTATTAGTAATTTGTCCCTATCGTCACCTAGTCAATCAATGGCAACGAGAAGCGGAAAAATTTAATCTTAAACCGATTTTAGCCTACGAAAGTGTCCATACATGGCAAAGTCAACTATCCACAGAATTATATAATGTGCAAGCGGGTAATCAAAAATTTGTCACTATTTTAACTACTAACTCAACTTTTATTAGCGAGGGGTTTCAATCACAAATAAAATTTTTTCCCGATAAAACTTTAATCGTTGGTGATGAAGCCCATAATTTAGGTTCCCCCCGATTAGAAGAATTATTACCCCGTTCTTTAGGTCTAAGATTGGCTTTATCTGCCACTCCTGAAAGATATTTTGATCAGGAAGGAACCGACGCTATTCTTGAATATTTTGGACAAATTCTACAACCAGAATTTACCCTAGGTGATGCTATTAGAAAAGGAGCTTTAGTCAGTTATTTTTATTATCCAGTATTGGTTGAATTAACCGATAATGAGGCTTTATTATACGCAAAATTAACCCAAAGAATCGGCTGGACTTTGCAGAAAAATAGTAATTTAAATGGTAATGAAAACCTCACCGCTTTGTTAATGCAAAGATCGCGATTAGTTGGTTCAGCAAGTAATAAATTACAGGCTTTACAACAACTGATGCAAGAGCGTTTAGATACGGATCATACTTTGTTTTATTGTGGGGATGGTTATCTGGAAAATTACACTGCTAATTATCGTCGTCAGGTAGAGGCAGTTACTCATTTGTTAGGCAATCAATTAGGTTATCGAGTTGCTATCTACACCGCAGAAACTTCCCTAGAAGAACGAGAAAAAATTCGCCAACAATTTGAGGAGGGTTATCTGCAAGGATTAGTGGCAATTAGATGTTTAGATGAGGGAGTAGATCTGCCATCAATTCAAAACGCAGTCATTCTGGCTAGTAGTGGTAATCCTCGACAATTTATTCAGCGTCGCGGGCGAATATTGCGCCCCCATCCCGATAAAAAACAGGCCACTTTATTTGATATGATCGTTATGCCACCCACCTTAGATCGAGAAACCTGGGAAGTAGAAAGGAATTTATTACGCAAGGAATTAAAACGCTTTCTAGAGTTTGCCCAATTAGCCATTAATGCTCAAGAAGCTGAGACTAAATTAGGGGAGATTCAAGATAGATATTGTCTTTTGTCTAATTAAAACTTGAAAAGTTAAATCTTGGCAGCTTTTATGCTAAAATAGATGTTAGTCAAGAATTGATCGCCGAGAAAAATTAACCCAACCGGATAGCGATCGATAAAGTTGTATAATTCTCTTTCCTCTCCTTCTAAATTTCTATGCCTCCCCGTCAACAACCCCGTCGCATTGCTCGAGAACTTGCCCTTTTGAGTTTAAGTCAGATTAAAGGCAATCCTGAAAACCTAGAACAGCAAACTTTAAACGATTTAATTTTAGTTGCAGTTAGAACCTTAACCGTCGAAATTCAAGAAACCTTAGAAACCGCTGCCGCTGAAATTAGTCGTGGTAATGAACGGATTCTCGCTAGTGATACTAAGGCAACAAATCTAAAAAGCGCCCAAACCATGGTAAAAGAAGCAATTTCTCTTACCCACAATGCCATTAATCGTTTAGGAACCGTGATAGATTTTCCCGAAATTGTCCAGTTATCTAGTCAGTACGAAGTGCGGGAATATGCCCTAGAATTAATCGGTACAGTCTATCGTCGTCGTGCGGAAATCGAACAGGAATTAACCGGTGCTTTAGTGGATTGGCAACTACATCGTTTACCAAGAATCGATCGGGATATCCTGCAAATTGCCGTGGCAGAAATGCTCTATCTGGATATACCTCAAAAAGTAGCAATCAATGAGGCGATCGAATTAGCCAAACGTTATTCTGATGATGAAGGTTATCGCTTTATTAATGGCGTTCTCCGACGGGTAACGAATAAGCTAAACGAAACAGAAAAAGCCCTATCTACCCAGAGTTAAACTGGGAGTAAATTAATACTACAATCACCACATTTTATAGGGAAATTTCTGTAAATTGATATTGTAGTATCGCTCATCTCCCGTGACTTCTTCGCCGATCCAATCGGGAATAGTAATGACTTGATCCTCTTGTTCTAACTCAATTTCAGCCATAATCAAACCTTGATTATCCCCCCAAAATTCATCAACTTCCCAAGTTAAATTATCCAGAGAAATGCGATGACGAATCTTTTCAATTAAAGGTTTCTTACAGAGGTTTTCTAACATGAGCGCCGCATCTTCTAGGGGAATTACATACTCGAATTCCTGACGACTAATGCCCTCAGTCTTGCCTTTAATGGTTAAATAACCCCGCTCTCCAACCACACGAACTCGCACAGTTGTCAATCCATCTTGGGTAGGAATATATCCCTGACGATACAACTTGCCAGTCGCAAGCGATCGCCAAGAATCCCCTTTAACCAGAAACTTCCGTTCAATTTCAACAGACATAAGTAGGTAGGCATTAAAAACTTTTAGCTCCCCCCGCCTATCGGCACCCCCCTTATTAAGGGGGGCAGGGGGGATCGAACCTAAAATCCATTTTTAATTTAATTATAACCGGCTACTTAGGGTCTGCTGAAAAAGTTTTTCGTGGGGGCAGGGTGTGGGGTGGGGGGTGTGGGGTGTGGGGTTTTACCCATTTTCAGGACGTT
>NZ_JASJFF010000087.1:0-8724 GCF_030065435.1 Microcystis sp. M53603_WE2 | reverse complement strand
TCTTTTGAGCGAGGAATACCTTGGCTAGAGTGAATAAAATCAAGAGCTTTTTCGATGTCTCCTTCCTGACTAAATTCCCGTTCGATTAACACTTCTATATAGGGATTTTCCTCCATGGCAAAGAGAGCGGGAGCAGTGATATTACCACTGATCAAATCGGAGCCAGAGGGTTTTCCTAATACTTCCGTAGGGGAGGTAAAATCGAGAATATCATCGACGATTTGAAAAGCTAACCCTAAATTGCGACCATAATTATATAAATGATGATTAACTTCAGCTGATTGCTCGCTTAATACCCCAGCCGCTTTGGCACTGTTGGCAATTAAAGAAGCAGTTTTGTAGTAACTTTTTTCTAGATAAGCTGCCAAGGAGATACTGGTATCAAAGCGATTAATTCCCTGTTGAATTTCCCCTTCAGCAAAATCGCGAATCACTTCTGAGAGCAATTTTACCACTTCTAAATTATCTAAATTAGCTAGATACCAAGAGGATTGAGCGAAAAGAAAATCCCCCGCTAAAACCGCCACGCGATTGTCAAATAAACTGTTAACGGTGGGAACACCGCGCCGCAATTCCGCCTCATCTACCACATCATCATGGACGAGACTGGCAGTGTGGATCATCTCCGTGATTTCCGCTAATCGACGATGACGGGGAGTGATATCCCGGTCTAACATAGTAGCGCGAGACACTAACAACACGATCGCCGGTCGAACGCGTTTACCACCGGCCTCGAACAAATGTTCTGCTGCCGCCGCTAAAATGGGATGACGAGCGCCGACGAGATTTTTTAAGTTATCGGTCAAAAGACGGAGATCATCGTCAACGGGTGCGAATAAAGAAGTTGTTGGGATCATTGGTTAGCCAATTGGCGAGATAGTTACGAAAGTTTACATATCCTTACATTTATTTTAAGCTAACCGTCCAGACTAGGGAAGGGGAAGCATCAGTGATCAGTGATCAGTGATCAGTAATCAGTGATCAGTAATCAGTGATCAGTAATCAGTGATCAGTGAGGGGTTGGGGTTTTAGGGTTTTAGGGTTTTAGTTGAAATTCCCCCACCTCCCCACACCCCACACCCCACACCCCACACCCCACACCCGACACCCCACACCCCACACCCCACACCCGACACCCCACACCCCACACCCGACACCCCACTTCCCTGGTCCCTAATCTTTTTCCCGACAAAACTCTTGTCATTGTCAAGACTCTAGGGTAACTTGTATATAAAAATTAATAAAGCGAGAAGTATTAGAACGATGTTGAGACTAATTAGCGACTTTGACGGCCCGATAATGGACGTATCGGAGCGATATTACCAAGTTTATCAAGACTGTTTACAGAAAACCGCCTATAAAGGTCAAATTATCGGGGAATTATCGAAAGCGGAATTCTGGCAGTTAAAACGGGAGCAGGTTTCTGAGAAGCGTATCGGGGAAATGTCAGGATTAGATGAAGATCAAGCGCGTAAATTTGCCCATCTTCGTCGTCAAACTGTCCATACTTTACCCTATCTTGTCCACGATCGCCCGGTGGTTGGTTCTTTGGAAACTCTCCAGAAAATCCAAGAGTTAAAGATCGATTTAGTCGTGATGACGATGCGGCGGGTATCCGAGCTAGATCATGCCTTTAATCGCCACGATATCGGTCGTTTTTTCGCCGCTAATCGTCGTTATTGTCTAAATAACAATTACACCAAAACCAACGACGTGCGCGACAAAACCCTGCTTATGGCTAAGGCCGCTAAAGAACTGCCGGCGGCTGCCGATACTTGGATGGTGGGGGATACGGAAGCGGATATTGCCGCCGCTAAAAGCCAAAATATTAAGGTTATTGGCGTATTATCGGGGATTCGCAGCCGTTCCCGTTTAGAAAGCTACGAGCCTGATTATATCGTCAATAACCTTGGCGAAGCATTGGAGGTGATCTTAGGCTCTCTGCGAGCGTTCGGTTAACGGAAAAAACTACTAATCACCCAAAAGATTAGAAAAGTGACGAGCGCATAAATTTGGCGATCGCCGAAAATATTCCAATCAGCCTTGGCCGCTAAACTGACTAATCCCGCTCCCAGAGCGACTCCTAGCAATAAACCAGCGAGAGTGAACAGTAAGGCGCGGCCAAAACGTTTTTCTTTGCGGTTGAAAAAATAGATATTAACGAAAACGCCAAAAGCTAGGAGCAGCGGTAAGAGGGAGCCACTGGGATCGGGAACTAACAGCGTTATTGCTCCTAAACAAGCGTAAATCACTGCTGGTACACCGATATCCCGTGCAGAAGGTGTATCGATTGAGCTTCGCCACCAGTTAGGAGATTTGCTGCTAGTAACTGGTTTACTTTCCACCGGAATCGTCAGACGTTCAGGAAAACGAATGCGATCGGGAACTTTAATTCTACCCTCCTGTCGCATCCGCAGTCGATCCATGAGGACGGAATCGTAGGCCGACTCGATCAATTCGACAATTTTGCTATCATTTTGATACTGTTGCACCAGTCTTTGTTTGGCCTCTTGAATTTCTTCAAAAGAGGATTCTTCAGTAACCCCAAGTTGTTCGTAGGGATTCTGTTCACTCATGAACATACCTCCTTAATTATGCTCCCGATAGTCATGATCTTAACCCGATGTTCTGTAGTTTAACTTGAGATGCAAGCTTATTTAAATTAATTAAGTTTAGCGAAAATCTGAGCAGAATCGATCGCTTCGTAGGGATAACCACTGGCATCTAAAAGGCTTTTTTCGGCGATTTCTCCTTCCTTAACGATAATTAAGCGGTTTTTACCCCCGTAGGCCTTAATTGTGACAATTTCTAAAGCAAATAATCCTGGGGAGAAACGGGGATTTAAGGCCCCATCGTACTCGAATTTACTCTGCATTAACTGCAAAGCATAGACGCTACTGCTATCAAAGGGTGCTGCCTCCCGCAGGGTTTTGGCCCGCAGCACTGGGATTAAATCGCCAAAAGGAATAGAAATCGTTTGCCAAGTGCGATCAAGTGTATCAAAAGAATAACAGTAACCGATACCATCCCAACGTCCTTCACAGCGCAGAATTAATTTATAGCGTTTTCCGTCCCCTTGTACCTGTAATTCTATTCCCTCGTAGTTAGATAAATTTAGGGGAGGATTCAGGTTTCTGGTACGAACTGAGGCAAAACCGCCGTTATTTTCAGTTCTAACGATACCGGAAAAGAGCGCTCGTCCTCCGGTTAGGGTTATCTGACTCTCACTCACTCCTCCCATTACCACATCATCCACCGCACCCCAGATTTCTTTTATATCACTGCTGGGATTGCTAAAGTCAAAGAGGGTTTTTTCGGCGGTTATCCCAGCATTTTTCAATAAATCGAGTAAATTAGCTAAACTATGGCGGTTATTCTCCCCTTGACAGTAGATAATTCTCTCAATCCCTGTGAATAATTGCGGGGTTTGCAGAGCAAATAAATCGACATTTTCAGCCAATAATTGACGTGCAGACTCGATATTATCGACTAAAGCGCGGATTTGATAGTTTTGCTGCTGTAGTTGGGTGATTACTTTTCTACCGATCGCATTTTCCCCACCAATGACTAAAATGGTCTTCATCCCTTGCTCATTTGTTAGCTGATTTTTTTTATCTTCCCCGAAACCGAGCAGCTTTTGCAGACAACTCCACAGGGGAATACTATCAAAATAGTCTAGAGTTTGCCAAAATCTCTGAAAATCCCAGCTTTTTGACTCAGCCATAACTTTTCTCTCCTCAAAGGGTACTGATAAAGTTAGTCTAACCAAACCAGCTTTAATCCTTGCGGCAAAGCTTTCCTTTTCGTCCCTATTTCTTTCGCTCGTTAATTTCTCTGAAAACCCCTATATATATTTAGGCACGGATTCCCATTATATAAAAAGTATAAGTCAAGTCTTGGCTTTTGTCAAGCATTTTGGTTGAGATTCTTTTGGGTGTAAGCTGTACTGAATTTAAATTACTTGTTGAGATAAGGCACTCTTGCAATAGGTAAGAGGAAGGTATAGGGGAAGCGCGGAGATGGGTTTTAAAGTTCGATTGGGAGTTCATGAGAACGAATGTATCAAATTTAAGTCCCCCTTAAAAAGGGGGATTTAGGGGGATCAAATTTTTGTCAGTCCTTTGGGATGCTTTTGGGTGCGTTACGCTTCGCTAACACACCCTACATTTATATTTATTTTATTTCCCCCTCTATTATCCCGATTTCTTCCTCGCTTAATCCATACAATTCATACACTATTTGGTTAATCTCTTTTTCTAACTCGCTGGTGTCGGCAGAATTATCTTCTGATTTCTTGGCTAAAATTTGGTTAACAAGAGTTTCAATTGTTTCTTGTGTTTTACTGTCTGCAAGTTTTATCGGTAGCTTTTCTACCGATGAAATTCTTATTTGTGGAAAAATATCACCACCTTGGGAATTTGTTTTTTGATAATAGAACTTGAACAAGGCAGAATTAAAAAGTCCTAAAACATATTTTGTTTTAACTCTTTTGTCTGTTATATAGCAACTATGTATCGTTTGTTCGTAGTAAATTCCTTTGTCTGCATATGTGGCAATAAGTTCCTTACCAACTTTGCGATAAATAATTGTTTCTCTCTCAAATATTTTTTTATCTCTCATCCAAAGTCCAGACCTTTTACCTGCTTGTCTTTTAACTTCTTGCTTCATCATTTCTTCGGGTTTATAATTAACCCAAACATCAGTTGTGCCTAAATGAAATCTTGAAAGGTTTTTACCGAAATAAAGTTTGTGGCTGTCTTTGTCTAACTTTTTATCAATGTATAAAATGTCTTTGATTGTACCTGCAACAATTCCGTCTTTCACTTCTGCAATTTCTTTTAATTTCAGTGTATCTGCCTCAATTTTAGCAATGAGGTGATCAAATTTGGTATTTATTTCTAATCGAAAAATTATCTCCTTATCGTTCAAGATACTTGATACTTCAGTTTCTGAAAGCTGTTGCAATTCTTGCCTTGTGATTTTAAATGCTTTGTATTGTGCTTTTGTAGTGGGATAATTTTCTACAATTACACTATTTACTTGTGCATCTTCAAATACTTTTTCGTCAATTTTTACAACCGTAACTCCGTGATTATCGCAAACAATTTTACGAGCAGTAACAAATTGTTTGTTGTTTAAAAACTTTCCTGGAATAATGTAAGTGAAAACACCTGTTGGCTGTTTTATTTGCATTGCTTTCTCAATGAATAGAGAATACAAGTCAAATCTTCCAGTAGCCGTTTGATAAATGGTTTCGTAAAATCTTCTCTGGTCCCAAGTTATATCTTCAATACTTATATAAGGAGGATTGCCAATTACCACATCAAAACCGACAAAATCCCCCTTATCGTCTAGGACTTCGGGGAACTCGAAGCGCCATTCAAAAGCATTATGATAAATCTTACCGCTTTCAATCTCCTCTAGTTGCGGACGTAATTTATCAATCTCATTCCTTAACTGACTAATCTTCCTTTCCCGCGCTTTCTTTTCCTTGGGTGACTCCTCAAATAACAAAATTTGATTCTCTAGACTATATAAATCCGTTTCCAAACCCCGCAAGCGCTTTTTCAGAGGATTATCTAACCGTAAAGTCTGACGAAAACTACTCTTAATCTCACTTATCAATCTCTCCATCTCGCGCTTTTGCGATTTATCCTCCGCGTTGCGATAGACTCTCACCGCATCCTTATAACTCTCGATACTTAAACGATTTTTGCGGGAAAAGACTTGTAAATCATTGGATAACCCAAAGCGACTAATCAGAGAATTGCCAACCTTGATATTAATATCGATATTCGGTAACGTCTCTAACTCGTTATCTGCTTTGTAGTAAGCATTCTTGAGTAACTCAATCCATAAACGCAATCGACAGATTTTCACCGAGTTGGGATTGATATCAACTCCAAAGAGACACCCCTCAATCAGACGCTGTTTTTCCTGAAATAAAGTCTCCTGTACGCGCTGACTTTCTCGGTTGCGGGGATTATACTCAAACAGATTACCGTCATCATCGGTGACGATTAACTCATCGTTCACCACCTCAACCCGATAATCCCTGAGAGTTTTCCCCTCTTTATCCACTAAAATCTGTAACTCACTCTTAATTGCGATTATCTCGTTCAAAGCAGAAACAAGAAAATGTCCCGAACCCACCGCAGGATCACAAATTTTGAGACTATTGATAATAGCATTGGCTGCCGTTTTATCTTTGATGCGGTTATATACATCCTCGATAGTCTGACAATCCCATCCCTGACTCTGGTTAAATTTCTCTATCACTGCGCGTCGAATCGTTTCCCGACACATATACATAGTGATGAAACCGGGGGTGAAAAAGGAACCATCCTTATATCCGTTGATTTTCTCAAAGATTAATCCCAACACCGACGCATTGATAAGAGTCTTGTTATCCTCCTGTATCGCTTCCCCACCTTCGCTGCTAAAATCGTAGGCATTGAGAAACTCGAATAGGTATGCTAAAGCGTTGATTTCTCCTGTTCGCTTTTTCCCCTGACTATCCTTTAAGACTGTTCCCGCAAAAATCTCTAAATTCTCCGAACGCAGGTTACTGATAACTATGGTTGATTGTTCTAATTCCGTCGGTTCAAATAGGGAACTGTTGAGATAGGGAACCTGAGTATAGATATTCTGGATGTCTTTGCTTCTTTCTGACTGTTTTTTGGCTAAAACGCTGAAAAATAAGCGATTTAAGTCGTCATAGTTGGCAATTTTGCCTAAATTGAGAAACCCTAACGACTTATCCCCCCGATGATACCTAATTATCTGCGCTTCTAATAGTTTGAGGAAGAGGATTCTATTTATCCAGGTTATCCCCAACTCTAAACCGATATTCAATAGTCTCTCCTCTTCCGTCTCCCCAAATTCTTCGGGATTGGATAAACGAGAGATTTTATCTAAACTCTCTACTTGACTGATAGCGTTCTCTAGCAGCGAACCGGGTTGACGCGCTGCCGGTTGCAGACGTTGGATGAGTTTTTTTCCTCCCTCTTTTATCTCTGTCAATCCGATGATATGCAGCAGTTCACTATAAAAGTTTTTGTCGAGACTGTTGCTATCGTTCGCAAAGGGGAGTTTTAAGAGGTGTTCGGGAGAAAAGATTTTATAGAGACTGATGAGGTTATGTTCGTCCTCCCAGATGGTTTGGGTGTATTCCCGCAAGTCAAAATGGGTGTATGTCAGGGAATCGAGTCTGGAGTTAAGGAAGGGTTCCCCTATCTGTTTATAGAAGAAGTCGGTGGTTTTTCCCGTTAGTCTCCCCGTCTCAAAGTCATTAAACTGTCTGACAAGTTCCTGATTTTGTGCGAATAGTCTCTCGAAGATATTCCCATCGAAGATAAACCACTCATATATATTGGTAGCAATCAGGTGTTTTATCTCTAGGTTTTTCTCGGTTATTCTTTCCCGTAGGAAGTAGAGGAGTAATTCTTGTAATGCTTTACAGTTGAGTTTGTCTCTCCGCAGCATCTCGCTTTTATTGCTGGGTTTCTTGACTTCCAATATCACCCCCACGGAATCCCGCGATTCTTTCCCATTATGGATGACTAAATCATTCCTTCCCTTGGTGTTGATGAAATGTTGGGGACTGTAGTAGCTGTGTTTGAGAAAGTCTGCAAGCAGGTTTTTATGGAATTCCTCCGATTCTGTCTCGTTTATACTCCCCAAGAGTTGTCCTAGGTGGGTTTGAAACTTCTCCACCTGACTACGACTCGGTTTGACTCTCAGGAATGCTTTGTTTAATGCTTGTCGGGGAGAGAAAATTTCCGTCTTCATACCTTTATCCCTATTCCTACCCATCCCGATTTTTGAGTCTATTTTTTTCTCTCTTATCTTCCCTCAAAAACCCTATATATATGGGCGCACGGATTCCCATTATACATAAAGTCTAAAGCAAGTCTCGCCATTTGTCAAGGGTTTTCAGAAAAAAAATCGAGCCGATTTGATAAGAGGGAACAGGTATTGGGCTGGAATTGGCGAGGATAGCCCCAAACCAGTGTTAAATAGCCATGATCAGTCAATCTCAATTTTTCTGGGGAACTTTGAGAGCAGCTAAGGAAAAGAGATTAATTTAGCCACAGTGTCCACGGTTTGCTGGCGACAGGTGCGACCATCGGCGAGGGTTCTTTCACCGTCCATATAACCCATAACCCCGTTATGATGGGTAGGTCCCAGGGAGATAATCTTGATAATGCCGAGACGACGAGCTTGATTCCAGTAGGAAAGCCAAGCGATCGGCCAGCGTTCGGGAAAAATCGTCCGACCGATCGGTTCTACCGTATCCCGTTCACCGACTAAATGATAGAACCGATCCAACTGCAAAAAACCGACATTGCCGCTAAAAACCCCCCCTAGAGAAATCATTTCGATGGGTACTTTCAGGAATTTTTTGAGATAGATAATTGCACCCAAGGAAACCTGAGCGCCGCCACTATAACCGATAAAAGTAATTGGTATCTTACTGCCCAAGGGATAATCATTGTGTAGTAATGCCTCGAGAATCACTCCCGCCGAACCCTGATTAAAAATTGGTCCGTAGCGATCATCGGCCGAAACCACGATCTTAAATAAATTCCGCAGATTGATTAAAGCCATTACACCGTTATGCCCTTTCTGACCGTTTGTTTCCACCCATTGCCAGAAACCGGCTAGAGGGCGCTCGGAATCGGTTAAGGCGCGATTAGTGGTGGAATAGGGCATAATATTGCC
>NZ_JASJFF010000924.1:0-2098 GCF_030065435.1 Microcystis sp. M53603_WE2 | reverse complement strand
TTGTTGGATAAGACTTTTAGACTTTTTTGTCCTCAAAAAGTGCCAGCTGAGAGTGATCGGGGCGAAAATTCTGGGACTTTTTCCCTGAAAATTAGGTAATTGACCGTCTGAAAATGGGTAAAACCCTACACCCAACACCCCACACCCGGCCCCGACGAAAAACTTTTTGCCGCAAACCCTAATTAAGCGACTAAGCTAAGACGCATCTTAACCGCCTATCCTTAGATTAGCTGAATTTCCCCCAATCCCTTTACTATTGCCTCTTGCCTCTTGCCCCGTCTCAACAAGCAATTTAAATGCTTGACAGCTTACTAACTGTTTTAAGGTTAGCAATTAACTTGGATAAAGCGATGTCAGGCTTGTAATCGATAATCAGGTGAACGTAATCCGAAAAAAAGTGATCTAGACCTGTTAATAGGCAATTTATCCCCCGAATGAGCTACAATTATCGGTCCAACGTGGTTAATAGCGAGCAGATGCGTCGCATTGAAGGGGCAATTTTTGCCTCTGGTATGCCTGTGGCCGCTTTGATGGAAAAGGCAGCCCTGTTAACGGCACAACAGCTTAAAAAGTCCTATTCTTTGGCTAATTTCCCAAAAATCGGCGTTATCGTCGGCCCTGGTCACAATGGCGGTGATGCTCTCGTGATTGCTAGAGAACTACATCTCGCCGGCTATCAAGTATCTCTTTTTTGTCCGATCGCCAAACTCAAGGATTTAACAGCACAACAGGCTAATTATGTCAAGCATTTAGGCTTAATTTTTCAGAAAACTTTAGAATCTTTAGAGGATTGTCAGTTAATTATCGATGGTCTTTTCGGTTTTGGTTTAGAAAGGACTTTATCGGGAGAGATTGCCGAATTAGTCGATAAAATTAATAGTTGGCAAAAACCGGTAATTAGTATCGATATTGCTTCGGGAATTCACACCGACACCGGAGAGGTTTTAGGCACGGCAATTAAAGCCACTCATACCTTTTGTTTGGGACTCTGGAAGCGAGCTTTTTTCCAAGATTTGGCCTTACCCTATCTGGGTAAAGTGGAGTTAATTGACATAGGAATTAGTCCCCTTGACCTAGAAACAATTCTACAAGATTCACCGCCAATTCTGAGGGTTAATCCCGATCTAATTCGCCCTTATTTACCTTTACCCCGTCCTCTCCTTACCCATAAATATCAGCAGGGACATTTATTAATTATCTGTGGTTCTCGTCGTTATGCAGGGGGGGCAATTCTTGCCGGATTAGGAGCGCGAGGTAGTGGTGTAGGAATGCTTTCTATTGCTGTTCCTGCTGCCCTTAAATCTTTATTAATTAGTCATTTACCAGAAGCATTAATTATCGATTGTCCCGAAACTGCCACGGGAGCTATTGCCGAACTTCCCCTAGAATTAAATAATTATCATGTCCTCGCCTGTGGTCCTGGATTAACTACAGAAAATCCCGCTATTATCGAACAGGTTTTAGATAGTGATAAACCGATTATACTCGATGCCGATGCTTTAAATATTTTGGCTCAACTGGGCATAGAAAAATTATCATCTCGTCAGAATAAGACAATTTTAACGCCTCATTGGGGAGAATTTAAACGCTTATTTCCTAACTTATCAGGTTCTCAAGATAGGATTAATATCACTCAAAAAGCATCTCAACAAAGTGGTGCAATTATCTTATTAAAAGGAGCCAGAACTATAATCGCCTCCCCGGAAGGTAAAATGTATATAATCCCCGAAAGTAGCTCCGCTTTAGCGCGAGGTGGTAGTGGTGATGTCTTAACGGGATTAATCGGCGGATTCTTAACCCAAATGCCGGATAATGCCCCGGAAGCAACCGCATTAGCGGCTTATTTACACGCTCAAGCTGGCATTTTAGCAGCCAAAGAAAGGACAGAATTAGGAGTAGATGGAGTAACTTTAGCTAATTATTTATTTGCTGCCCTTAAAGATTCGATCCCCCCTGCCCCCCTTGATAAGGGGGGTGCCGATAGGCGGGGGGATCAGAATTGATAATTTTTACTGTATCTAAATAGCTGGTTATAATTAAATTAAAAATGGATTTTAGATTCGATCCCCCCTGCCCCCCTTGATAAGGGGGGTGCCGA
>NZ_JASJFF010001355.1:0-3205 GCF_030065435.1 Microcystis sp. M53603_WE2 | reverse complement strand
GGTTTGGGTAGGGTTGATTCATGAATTAACCCTACCTGGAATCAACCCTACCTGGAATCAACCCTACCTGGAATCAACCCTACCTGGAATCAACCCTAGGGGTTTGGGGGGTTCTACCCCCCAAAAGCTCGGATTGAGCGATAAAATCGCAAGTAATACTAAATCCGTTGAGTATAGGCTACATATCAGGAGAGGCACTGACTTGAAAATAGAGGCTGAAATAACGCCAATTCGTCAATCAGAATATTTTCATGCTTGGCGGTGCCAACTTTGGCATCGGGACTGCTGATCGCTGATCGCTAAACTTGCACTCCTACTCGATCGCTCCTGCTTGTTGTAATAAAGAAACGATCGCCTGATGGTGATTAAATTTAGCTAACATTAAAGCGGTCATTCCCCCTTGATTTTTCTGATTTAAGTTCACCTTTCCCCCGTCTAACAGGACTTTAACCGTGTCGAGACAACCGTGATAACTAGCCCACATTAACGGGGAAGCACCGCTAAAATCGAGTTTATTGACATCGGCACCGATATCGATTAACCAGCGCACCAATTGACTATTATTGTCCTCACAAGCTTTCATAAGGACGGTTTTGCCATCGGGATAAACGGCGTTGGCATTAGCCCCGTATTCGAGGAGATAACGGCAGATTTCCGTAAATTGGCGCTGTAAAGCTAAAGTTAACGGTGTTTCTCCCTGCTGAGTTAGGTTAGGCTCCGCTCCTTGTTTTAACAATTCTAAAACGATCGCTTCGTATCCCTGCACCGTGGCGATAAGCAAGGGTGTATCACCAAAATGGTTACGGTGATTGACAAAAGCGCCAGCTTGTAGTAAGGCCTGGACGATCTCTAAATGTCCTTCGATCGTCCCTAAATGCAGGGCCGTTTCTCCCGCCTGATTTTGATTGTCAACACGGGCCCCCTGAGCAAGTAAAAGTCGGACAATATCGAAATATCCCTCAGCAGCGGCGATCATCAGGGCAGTTTCTCCCTCCTCCGTGCTAATGTTCGGATTGGCTCCCGCTTGCAGTAAAGTTTGTACGCTGCCGAGATTTCCCTTCTCTACAGCCAAAATTAGGGGAGTCTCCCCGGATAAAGTGGGAGCATCGAGGGGCATACCACGGGTAATAAACAATTCGAGGATTTCTGGGCAATTGGCGACGAGAGCCTGTAACCAAGCTTGTTGACGGATTTCTTCATCTACACCACGATCGAGCAGTAAATGGACAATTGCGGCGTAATTTTGTTTGATCGCTACAGATAAAGCCGTATCTCCATCCTGATCGCGCATATTGACCCGAGCGCCGGCGGTTAATAACTGTTCTGCGATCGCTGTATGACCCTTATAAGTGGCGATCATTAGTGCTGGTGTACCATCTTGATTGACCTGATTGACATTAGCACTGGCGGCGATTAATTGAGCAAGGATTTGACTGTGATTGAGGGCAGCCGCTAACATGAGAGGGCTTAAACCTTGAGGTTGTTTACTTTTGTTGATATCAGCCCCAAATTCTCGCAAAATTGCCACAATTTCCCTATGACCCCCCTGCACGGCATAGATTAAAGCCGTAGTATTTTGCCCATCAGTGGCGTTGACATTTGCCCCCTGACTCAGTAAAGCTTGAACCCGCGCGAGATTGCCCTGACGCGCCGCTTGTATTAACAAGATATCCCAATTAGAAGCCATTAACAGTGACCGATCGGCAGAAAGTATTTTTTCTATTATCGATCTTTCTAGACAGGTAAACGGACAGAAAAGCTACTACCCCGTTCTAATTCTGAGGTGACGGCAATAGTTCCCCCATGAGCATCGATAATGCGACGGGAGAGATAAAGTCCTAACCCATTGTTGGAACTGTCTGGGGAACCGGAGTACAGACGCTCGAAAATCCGGGGTAGTTCTTCTGCTGAAATTCCTATACCAGTATCCTCGACGACAATGGTGACAAAAGTATCTTCCTCTGTAGCGGGGATGAGATGAATTTTCACATCACCCTTTTGGGTAAATTTAATCGCATTGCCGATGAGATTGGTAAAAACGCGCCGCAGTTCCAAGCGATCGCCAGTTAGGAAAATTTCCCCGGCATTTTCGGCATTTAAGCTTAATTCTAGTCCTTTTTCTCGGGCAAGGGGAGTTAACTGCTGACAGACTTCTTCGAGAATATCGATAATCTTTAATTTAGTAAAATTAAGTATCTTTTCGCCGTTTTCATAACAATAAACTTCCAAAAGATTATTAACCATTTCCAAGAGATTTTGATTACTGCGAATAATCACATGAATGACTCGACTCATTTCGGGAGTAATCTCACCGTATAAACCTTCTTGAAATAGTTCTAATATGTGATTGACAGACACTAAGGGAGTTCGCAAATCGTGGGTCATCCTCGAAACAAAATCTTCTTTTTGTCTAGCCAATTGCTCTTTTTCTTGTTTGGCAATCGCCACTTCTTGTTCCGCTTCATAGATGCGTAGGGCGTTTCGCATCGCTTGATTTAAGCGCGAGGCAGAAAGACGAAATTTACTCAGATAATCGGAAGCACCGGCTTTCATCATATCTACGGCAATTCCTTCGTCTCCGTGACCGGTTAAAACAATTAGGGGTATTTTAAGTCCCTGTTGCCGAATTTCCCGCACCAAAGTCAAACCATCTCGATCGGGTAGAAGATAATCGATAAACATACAGTCGAAAAGATTATTGGACATCTTTTCTTTAGCCTCTTGATAGTCAGCGGCTTCTGTTATTTCTATCGCCATCTCCGATGTTCTTAAGAATCGGCGCACGGCGATCCGATCTACTTCATTATCATCAACAATTAGAATTCTTAACTGGTTTAACATTGCCAATTTAAATCTGAATTTCATTACTGTCTGATCTACCCTGATAGAATACCTTGAATCGGGTTCGATGGTCAAGACATTTTCGAGGTCGATTCTTACAGCTTTTTTCTTAAAGATGAAGTATAACCTAATTTGCTATTGACGACCGAATCGTGACGACTGGCCCCCCAAAACGAAAAATTAGTACCTCACTATTAAGATGACTGCCACAATCGGAAACAATACTTAGGGTCTGCTGAAAAAGTTTTTCGGTGGTGGCAGGGTGTGGGGTGTGGGGTGTGGGGTGTGGGGTGTGGGGTTTTACCAGTTTTGAGGTGGCCAATTACCTAATTTTCAGGGAAAAAGTCCAGGAATTTTCCCCCCG
>NZ_JASJFF010000832.1:0-8697 GCF_030065435.1 Microcystis sp. M53603_WE2 | reverse complement strand
TAATACTTGAATCCTCGAACAATACTCGAAACGGTGTGGAGACACAAAATTCAGGGAGAAGCCGAACAATACTAAAGTAAAAGACTTACCGAATTAATACTGAAAACGAACTTGAACACTAATCTTGACTCTCCCCCTGATCATAACACAGAAAGATTGGAGTTAATGTTAACTTTTATTCTCCAGGGAAAGAGACCGTTTTGGCTATCGGTGGCTACTCCCTCAACCGCCAGCTTTTTTTTCCCGACGAAATAACCAAATCATCAGGGCCACCACACCGATTTGTAGGGCAAAATTGGGTAAGGCGGTGGCTACGTCCCTGGCTGCCGCTAATTGGGCCAGAAACACCACCGCACCGATAAAACCAGAGGCCCCTAGACCGAGATAGATAAACTGCCGCAGACCTCGGTAGGGATTGGCCGCTTCCTCTTTCAAGCGCGCGTATTTTTGGGGATCAAGTCGAGGGGATTTGCTCATAAAAAAATTTTTCTAGCTCTGTATCTATTGTCCGTGATATAATCGGGAACTGGCAATGTGCCGATGTAGCTCAGTGGTAGAGTAGTTGATTCGTAATCAATTGGTCGTGGGTTCAAATCCCATCATCGGCTTGGGGTTTTACCTCCCGGAAGTTGACTAAGAAATACTGGTACAGTGGTTAAATGCCTTGGTTTTGTGGCGGCTATGGCAAAACCCCCTAATGCCTTTGCTGGGGATTTGCGGCTCTCTTGGGTTTGGTGGGTAAAATCTATTCTCAGATACATTCCCACTGGCGAGCGAATGGAACGAACCACAAAGACACAAAGCACACAAAGATTGATCGGTCTTATATAAGTTAAACTTATCACACCAAGAGTAAGAGAGCCGATTTACTTCAATAAGCCATTTTAGCAGCCAACAAGAGGTAAAAGAGTTAATTCCTCTAACCGATCGCTCCCTATTTTGGGCGAAATCTTTGGGAAAAAATCAGCTAGTTACTAAAGAAAAGGTTGAATGATTTTTGCGATCGCTTGACGTTGGCAATCGTCATATCCCCAGCGTTCTAGAAAGGCTTGATATTCTCCTTGTCCTGTGTTTAAACTGGTGGCTAATTGTTGTAATTTTTCCCCCAAGGACTGCGATAATAACTGCTTAATTAGTTGACCAGTTTTTTCTTGGACTTTCTCAGAACCTTGGGCGTTTTCTTCGTCCCCTTGACTGCGATGATAGATAACCATTGCCGTGGACATAGCCAGATTTTTGACTAATAATTCATTCACCAATATCGGGGAAGTTTTTAAAGCAGTGATTACTTCTAAACTAGGATGTTCCGTATAGGGTAAATCGCTGGTTAAATAAGTAACAAAAAATCCTCTAGCTCCATTTTCTGTGGAGACTAACTCAGTAATTTTCTGAGTTATTGTATCGGTATCTAAAAACTCAATTTGACTTAGTAAATCTTGAGTTTGTTGGATGGCATTTTCAAAAGTTATACTCATATCCATACCTAGCCTTCTGTGAAGTTTAAGAGAAAAATACTAAGCATCTAAAGCATTTAACCAATTAGTTAAATCCTCCACTGTTGAAAAATCCAATAAAGCTTCCCCCACTCGTTCTAGATCATCAATATTCAAGGGCATAATCCGACTCTCTATATCCACATCAATAGCTCCTAACTTACGTTTAATCAGACGAATAATTAGATTTCTTTCTCTTGCTAAACCCTGTTCTAAACCCCGTTCTAAACCCCGTTCTAAACCCTGTTCTAAACCCTGTTCTAAACCGCGGCGCATCCAACTGGTTGTAATCTGCATAACTCCCTCCTGTTCGGGTTGAATAAATGTGCTAATCTCCTGTTGAAATTCTATCTCCTCGGACGAGTTGAGATTGAGATAGGTATCGACAAAGCCTGAAATCAATTGCATTCTAGCGGCATCTAATCTTAATGTTACCAATAATCTTAGACATTGTGCCTTAACTTTTGCTCTATCCCGAGGGGCAATTTTCATCTTAGCCATCAAAGCGGCGGCGACGGGATTAGGTTGATTAATAAAATCTCGCCAATTCAAGCGATTTAACTGGACAACTTGATAGTTAAATTCTAACACTTTTAAGTCAGGAAACTCAATTTTATATTGAAGAATTGCTTCTTTTTGTGGACGATCATAGGAGAATATGACAATGGGATAAACTGGTAAGGCAAATTTTTGATGCAGACGAGCGAAATAAGTAAACATTCGCCGATTAAATTCCGGTTGAGAGCTAGACTGTGCTTCTAGATGAATTAAGAAAAATGATGATTGTCCTCGAAATTGAACTTGGGCGACTAAATCACTTTCATACTTTTCTCCTTCCGTGACATCGGTAAAGACTTCTTTGTCTAAAAATGTGATCTGATTAGGCTCTAAATAATTGATAATCTCAGGAAAAAACAACTGAATAAATTCAACAAAAAAAGTCGCAATTAATTCCTTAAATAAACGATCATGGTCAATAACATTATTCATACATAATAATTGCAAACGGGGAATCTTTCAGCTTATCTTCATATTCTAGTAATTATAAGGGTTTTACCCAATGATTAGCACTAGGAGGCCAAGAAATTAAATCCTCGATATTACCTTCCATAGTAGCACAAATTTGAGCGAGGGGTAATAGCAAATCCTGTTATCATACTAAATCCGTTGAGTATAGGCTACTTATTAGGACAGGCAAAAGGCAAAAGGCAAGAGGCAACAGGAGGAATAAATAATCAGTCTTTAATAACCGGATTTAGTATCATAAGAAGAGTAAGGACGAGGAGATAAAATGCCCAAAAAAGCCTACTTAGCCGCACATCCAAGTTCAGAGCAAATGAAAGATAGATATAAAGCAAGTCAAGATTCGGTGGCAACAAGAAGATGGCACTGGTTAGGTAAAATATCTTGAGGATGGACAATCAAAAATGCGGCAGTAGCTGTGGGATGAGATTATCAATATAGTTTTAAAATTCTCAAAAGCTCTAATGAATTAGGAGAAGAAGGAGTTAAAATCTCAAGAAAAAGAGGGTTCTTCGTTACTTGGTATGGTTCGATCAGGGGGCAAAAATCGGCTAAATCCTTATCTGGCAAAAGACTTAATTGATTAGCTCGTTCTAGATTGAAAACAATTGGCAAAAATCGAAGCAATGTCTTTCTATATAAGGGTTTCACCCCTTATAACTCCCGTCCATTGCATAACACAAACCGAAGAACCCAAATTATCAAAAGCTTTAACGAATTAGGAAAAGAAGGAGTTAAAATCTCAAGAAAAAGAGTCAGGAACATCCGAGAGGAAAAGAACCTTTGTTGAAGGAAGAACAATTCCAAAAAATAAAATTGAATAAATTCAGGGAAATTTACGGTAATTTTGCCGGTTAAATCAATTCCCTGCTATCTCCATCCCAAATTACTGCTAGTACAAAAGTTTTATCTAATTTTCAATTATCGATTGAGAATAGAAATAATTCGATGATTTTGAGTAGTTGTTTCCTGAATTATAGGACGCAGTTGTTGCACCAGTTCCCTAGAGCGTCTTATTCTTGCTTCCGGTAATAAATGCTCATGGGTATCGGCAAATAAACTAGAATCTGTTTGCAGATTAAGAGTTTTTGGATTGTAGATTAAAGGCACTATATTAGACAATTCTTCAATAGTTTTTTTAACATTTTTGACGGTAGTTTCATCGGTCTTAGCATAAACCCAAGAGAGAGAAACTACTAAATCAGCACCTTTAGCTTTTAACTCCTCTTGAAATTGAGCGATGCGTTTGAGGGAGTGTTGCGAAACAGGTCGATCAAATGTTCTAGCCCACCATTTACCTGTACGATGTTTGACTACGGTAGGATCTCCTTTTTCTGTGATTGGATCTGATAAATAACCCCTAGCTTTTCCTGTTTGTATAACATCAACAGCAGTTTTTACCATAGCGCGTAAACTAGGAACTCCCATTAACCAAGTCTCGGAAACTAATTGTTCTAAGGGTATATTTCCTAAACCCGGTTTTCCAATGGCAACACTAAAGGGAACCGAACCAAATAAACCATCACCATAACCAATACCATCATCATCCAGTAACATCAAATATTCAGGAATGAGAACCACTATATCCCCCGGACGTACCTGTTCTAAAATAATTGGGCAAATGACATTTAATCCCAAATCTCCCTGTAAACCAAAGTTAAAAACTGGGATTTTTAGCTCCTGTTCGAGGAATTGAGAGTTAATACTATATTGTACTCCCGACCCCCCCGCAAAAATTATTCGTCTCGGTGCATCTATCTGCTTGGCAAAAGATACTTTTTGTTCGTACATTTGTAGGAGCCACTTTAATTCACCACCGTAGTATACGTTATAAAAAAAACCCAAAGACCAGGCCACCCCAACGGTAGCTAACCAAGGCCAAAAAGTAAACATTTTCTTCATAAGTTTAGCTCCTAGAGTTGAATCAAGAGAATCACTAATTCTAGTTAAAAAAAGAGATAATTGTCTTATCTTTCTTGCCATAATTGCCAAATAGTTGCCACATATTTCCGTCCTTTTGACAAATAATCCCAGAGATTAATTCCAGTTTTACTCTCACCATAAATGCGGGGAACGCAAAGATAAGGAACTTCCACTAACTTATAACCTAAACGATTGGCACGGGTTAATAAATCAATGCAGTATTCTCCATAATCTCCCTTTAAGCGAATTTTTTCTAAAACCTGAGAACGAACGGCAATAAAACCACTGGTATAGTCGTGAACTTGATTGCCTAGCATCACGATGGCCATGCGATTAATAATCCAGCTTAACATCCGGGCCATCAGTCCGTGGGCAACATCATCACCCCCCGGAATCCAACGAGAACCTACAACCATATCAGCTTTTTTAGTTCGAATCGGTGTGATTAATTGTGGCAGAGCTTCTGGAGGCATAGATAAATCACAATCCATCCAAGTAATAATTTTAGCCCCATACAGATTAATCGCATCGTCAATACCTCTCTGTAGAGCCGAAGTTAACCCTTTCTCGTTGATTCTGCGACACAAAATTACCCCCGATTGGAATTGCGAATCTTGGGGAGGAGTGGGATATTGTTTGGCTAAATCTTCTACTATCTGCCAAGTTTCATCGGGAGAATTATCATCCACCACTAGCACTAAATAAGGACTAGGAACACTAGCTAGTAAACGTTCAATTAATTGACTAATATTATCTCGCTCGTTATAAGTGGGTAAAATCGTACAGACTAAATCATTAGCTGCTGGGGTAATTGTGGGCTTATCCTCGGATTTTTTGGATAGTAAACCTGTCTCAGAAGCAGATATAACTATTTCATAGAAAGGATACTTACCAATGATTCCAGAGCGATTTATGCCAATTTGAAACTTTTGTCCATCTTGGCTAAATTCCAGTTCTTCCGGTGGGGATTCTAAGAGTTGACAAGGGCGATAGGGATAGCAAACGTAGGGAAAACTAGACAATCCTTGACCGACTAATTCTTGGCATAGTTTAACCATGGCTTGACTATCTTCTACACGGAAGAAAGTTTTTTGTTTCTCCAAACCAAAACCCAAAACTTGTGCCGCATATTGATGAGAAAAGACAACAATAGAATTAGGATTCTCTTCTATGCTTTTGATAGCTGGTGCTATCCCCTGATGGGTTTTATAGAAAAATTCTCCACCTTGATAAATGTTTTTATAGACAGCTATTGCCAGTAAGATTAACAGTAAAACCCAGCTTCCCTTGGCTAGTAAAACTTCTTGGTTCGCTCCGACAATTTTTACTTGTTCCACCGTTAATAAGGTAACAAAGGGGATAAGAGGCAATAAATATCTCGGTCCCCATTGTTTACCTCCCACCATGACTTCTCCCGGGGCAATATCGACTAAACAAGACACCCCTACTGTGTAGATAAAATAGAGATCATAGACAAAAAGCATTTGTTTATCTAGAGATATATTGGCGATGTCAAATAGATAACAACTGGCTAAAAGTATCAGGAAGTAAATTATATTGTCCTTGACTAACGCCTTGGTTTTGACCATTCCTTGCCAGCGAAGATTGACGAGAACAGCCAAGATGATAATCGCCATTATACTAATTAAAGTTACGGGAATATCCCTGGCAAAATTCAATTGTTGACCGCTCCAAGTGAGCAAGTAAGCTAAGGGAATTATACAGATAGGAAAATGCAGCAAAAAAGAGCTATTCAACTGATAAAAACTGGTCAGGGCTTCTTGAATACGTTTTTTCCAAGAAAACTCCTCAAGGACTAACAGAGCGTGAACTCCTAGAAAACGATTATAAATTAACTTATTGCACAACCACAGTAAAAACACACTAACAATCATACCTAGTACAAAACTAAAAGCTATTCGATTAGTTAGCAGAAAATCAGAAACATTAAGATTTTGCTCGGTTGAATACCAAGCAAAAATTGAGGTTTGTTCTGGAGTTAAACCCAAGAAAACTAATAAAGTTAAAGTTGCCACTAGGGCCAGACATTCGGAGCGGAACCATACTGATAAACCCACTAGAAATCCGCCTAATAAATTGGGCAGCCAGCCACTATTAGCTGTATCGGGTAGAAAAAAAGCGATAACAATTCCCAAAAATCCTAAAGTAACAGCGAGGGTATGTTCACAATATATGGCACTGTATAGAGTTAAGGGCGAAGCAAAAATCAAAATAACTAATCCCAAAAGACTCCCCCAACTGTCTAGGGAAAAAGCGGGAATTGCTCTTGAAAAACTGAGCCACAATACCCAAATTGATAGGAGGGGAATCAAGTAAAACCCACGATAACCCCAAAGTTTATAAAAAAGGGAAGTTAGCAAAGAGAATGAAAAAGGAAAGGAGATATAATAACGTTGATTTAAGTAGTAAACAAAAGGGGGGCGATAACTGTATAAACCCTCTTGCCAAAGACGAGTAACCCAAGCTTCTGCGCGCTCAACTAAGTCAAATCGCCATGGACCATTACTTAGCTGACGAGCTAGTAAAGCTTTCAGCGCCCCATCGCCATTAAAAAAAACATCCTTGGGAACTGAAATACATAGATATAGGGAATAAAAGCAACCAGAGGCAATTACTACCCAAGATAAAAACTCCGTGCCAATTATCATAAAAGTCGGTTTTTATTCAAAAAATTTTCATCAATTTTTCATCCCTACTCAGCCTCAGCAAAAACTTGCTGAACTGCTTGGGCCACTCGCTCAATTTGCTCGTCCGTGAGAGCTAAACCGCTAGGCAGATAAAAACCCCTGCGCGCCAGTCTTTCAGCCACGGGACAGGAAACATTTTGCAATAATCCCATTTTGTGAAATACCGGTTGTTCGTGCATACACCAGAAAAAAGGACGCGTACCAATCTGATGTTCTTTGAGGCGTTTCATCGCTTCCATAGCATCAAAGTTAACCTCATCTTTGAGAACAATACCATAAACCCAATAAATATTTTCGGCATAATCGGTTTGAGGTAGGGGCAATTCTAGACAGGGGATATTTTGCAATAATTCCCTGTAGCGTCTGCCCATTTTTCTCTTGCGCTGGACAAAAGTTTCTAGCTGTTCTAATTGTGCTAAACCCACTGCCGCTTGCAGATTAGTCATCCTCAGATTCCAGCCCAGTTCTTCGTGAATAAAACGTCGTTGGGGCTGAAAATATAAATTTCTCAGGGAACGACAACGCTCAAAAATATCCTCTTGGTTGGTGACAATCATGCCCCCTTCCCCAGTGGTAATATGTTTGTTGGAATAGAAACTAAAGATACTGATATCACCGAAACTACCACAGGGTTTACCTTGATAGGTTTGACCGTGCATTTCCGCCGCATCTTCAATAATTTTTAAACCGTATTTTTGAGCTAATTCTAAAACTGGAGTCATTGCCACCGGTAATCCGTAGATATGAACCACCATTATCGCTTTAGTGCGGGGCGTGATTTTTGCCTCTATCTGCCCGATATCCATGTTCCAAGTCTGCGCTTCGCAGTCCACGACCACGGGAATCGCCCCGGCTTTGACAATGGCAGCTCCGCAGGAAATGATGGTAAAAGTGGGGAGAATCACTTCATCCCCCGAACCAATTCCTAAAGCGACGATGGCCGCTTCTAAGGCCATAGAACCATTGCACACGGAAACGGCATACTTTCGCCCAACAGCGAGGGCAAAATTTTCTTCAAACTTCTGAACGAAGGGACCTTCCGAAGAAATCCAACCGCTATCAATACATTCGTTAAGATACTGTTTTTCCTTGCCCGCAAGTAGTGGCTCATTGACGGGAATAAAGCTACTCATGCTATCTCTGCTCCCGCCATTTTAACCACAGTTTCCTCAATTCCTGTAAAGCGAGTTTTATCCTGATTACCAACGTAGGGACCTTGTTTTACTTCAATCATTTCTACTTCTTCTAAGACTTGGAAACCATGACCACCTTGGATCAACAAAACCACATCCCCATCTCTCAATATATGACTTTCTAGATATTGTTGGTCGTCATCATAGAAATCTACCCGCAGTTTTCCTCTTTTGATAATTAAGACTTCCTGGGTAAAAAATACTTCCCGTTGTACTTTGTTATGAACGTGGGGCATAATACTTTTTCCCGTCGGGTGTCTCATATAGGCCAACTGTTGGGAAAAATCATCGGGAGTTAGGAAATGAATCCCCTCTTGGTTAAACTCTCGTCGGAGAATTATCGCTAAAACTTTACCC
>NZ_JASJFF010000465.1:0-2970 GCF_030065435.1 Microcystis sp. M53603_WE2 | reverse complement strand
GGTGCTTAACTTAATTTCTACTTCCCGTTTCTCTTGAATATAGCTCTGTACTTGTTTAATACTAGGCAGACCGGGATCAAATTGAGACATAATGAGTTTATCGACGAGGTGTTCATCCTCTATTATTCCTGTTGAGCAGCTTTTATTGACCATGAAAATCCCCTTTACCAAATATCAAGGCCTGGGCAATGATTTTATTTTGATAGATAACCGTCACAGTCCCGAACCCCTGATCACAGCGGAAATGGCCGTGGCTATGTGCGATCGACATTTTGGCATCGGTGCCGATGGCGTGATTTTTGCGCTTCCCGGCCAAGCAGCAACCGACTACACCATGAGAATTTTCAACTCTGATGGTTCGGAACCAGAAATGTGTGGTAACGGTATTCGCTGTCTAGCCCAATTTATCGCCCGTTTAGAGGCTAACAACGCCATTGGCCGCACCTATCGCATTCATACTCTAGCAGGAACGATAATTCCCCGTTTAGAAGCCAATGAACAGGTAACGGTCGATATGGGACCGCCGCAACTCCTAGGCAGTGAAATCCCCACCACTTTGGTCAAGGGGTCAGAAAAAGTCCTCGCGGTTCCCCTAGAGGTGGAGGGCAAAGATTGGTTAGTTACTTGCGTTAGTATGGGTAATCCCCACTGTGTCACTTTTGTCGATGATCTGGCCTCTATTCCCCTAGAAACTATCGGGCCAAAATTTGAACATCATCCGGTTTTTCCCCAACGGACTAATGTGGAGTTCGTGGAGGTAATCGCACCGGATTATATGAAGATGCGTGTCTGGGAAAGAGGAGCGGGAATTACTCTCGCTTGCGGTACTGGTGCTTGTGCTGTGGTAGTGGCGGCCCTGTTAACGGCTAAATGCGATCGCCATTGTACCGTGGAACTGCCCGGTGGTTGTCTTCAGATTCACTGGTCCCAAACCGATAACCGGGTTTACATGACAGGTCCTGCTAAAGCTGTTTTTGAGGGCATTTATGGTATCTAAACCACCCCGTCTGGACGGGGACTGAACTCCCCGAACAACGCGACGGGATTGTTAATTCTTAGAGACTGGTAATCCAAGCAATAATTCCTTTACCGGTTAACAATTCAATGGCTAAAAGAGAGACAAAGCCAATCATGGCTAGTCTGCCATTCAATTTTTCAGCGTTTTTGGTAAAACCGAGACTGCTAGAACTATCAACGTACATTTTCGGTTCGACAGCAAAATTATTCAGTCTTCCTTGTTCTTCGGTGGTGTAGCCGCGGGCAGTCATGGGGAGGCTCCTTTTGGATGATTATGTTAAGAAGTGTAACACATTGTTAAGTTATGTTGCAAATTTTAACAAAAAATTTCTGGAGACTCAGAAAACCTCGATCGGGTATTCAGTCAACGGCAAGGTTCTGGGCTGTCAGGGTAGTGCTGTAGTTCTATCTCCTCTGGGTTTATTGAGGAAATTTTGCCTTTTCCTTGACAAATTACCCAAGTTGTGGTAACAAAGAGGTGTATGCTTGGCCACCATAGTCAAGGGAAAAACAAAAACTATCTTAAGGTCGCCAGAGATAAATTGCCACCAAAAGCGAACCCGATGTTAGGGAGTCAACTGACCTTGAGCGAAGATGTGCCGAATGGGTTAAGTGTGGGGAGAATAGGGAAAAACCACTAGGAGAATTACAGAGAATGATTGATCCTATAATAACGGGAAAATCCTCAGAGTGAGGAACTCGCATGAAACCAGCATCCCTGATTCAACTAACCGATAGTCTGAAAGCCCTTTATATCAAAACTGCCCAAAAGCTGAAAGGCAGTGACAGACGACAATTTATGGCAGAAGTGGTGAAAACGTTAGGTATTGGAGGGCAAACCTTTGCCGAACGAGAATTGGGCTGGAATCGGCGAACAATCCGCAAAGGGATGGGGGAATTGACCAGTGGACAAGCACTCGAAGATGGTTATCATCGCAGTGGACGCAAGCGAGTAGAAGAAAAATTACCTAATTTGCTCGAAGACATACGAGCCTTGGTAGAACCCCAGGCACAGACCGATCCTAGTTTCAAAAGCACCCGTTTATACAGCCGGATAAGTGCATCGGAAGTGCGTCGTCAATTGATAGAGCAGAAAGGCTACCATCCGGAGGAATTACCCAGTGAGGAGACAATTCGTTGCCGATTAAACGAGATGGGATATAGATTAAAACGAGTAGTCAAGGCGAAACCGCAAAAGAAAATACCGGAAACGGATGCCATCTTTGAGCAAATCCACTCGGTTAATCAACAGGCCGATGCTGACCCGCAGACCTTACGTATCTCAATGGATGCCAAAGTAGCGGTCAAAGTTGGAGAGTTTGACCGAGGAGGCAAAACGCGAGTGACCACTATTGCCTTAGATCATGATTTTGATGCGAGCACCACCCTCACCCCCTATGGTATTTTCCTCCCCGAATACAATGAACTGTACTTGTTCTTTGTCAGCTCTAAACTGACCGCAGATTGTATTGTGGACTTGCTGGAGCAGTGGTGGGCGATGGTAAAAGACCGCTTTAGCCACATTCACAAATTGGTGATTAACCAAGACAATGGGCCGGAGAACCATTCTCGTCGTACTCAGTTTATGAACCGGATGGTAGCCTTTGCCCAGCAGTCGCAATTGAACATTGAGTTAGCCTACTATCCCCCCTATCACAGCAAGTACAATCCAGTAGAACGTACCTTTGGCTGGCTGGAGCAGCATTGGAAGGGGAGTTTACTCTTGGGGTGTGGAAACGGTGCTTCACTTTGCCGAAACCCTTACCTTCAAAGGAAAAAATCCGGTCGTCAAGCTCATTGAGAAGGTTTACCACACTGGGGTAAAGTTGATTCAGAAGGCAATGGCAGAGTTGGAAAAACAGATTAATCGACTTCCCCATTTGCCAAAGTGGTTTGTGGAAATCCCTTATCAAACCACTTGACTATTGGATCATCTTTTTTATGGAGTTCTCT
>NZ_JASJFF010000078.1:0-7348 GCF_030065435.1 Microcystis sp. M53603_WE2 | reverse complement strand
GCCTGTTTACCAAATATACCTAGCTTATCTCAAAATTTACCAGCAGCGGGATTAATTATGACTCTAGAATCGGGGATAAAATTCGGTGTGTGGATGATGCCAGATAATCAATCTAGAGGGATGTTAGAGACTTTTTTAGCCTATTTAGGGTTTGCTGAATAAATCTAAAAACCTTGTTGGATAAGACTTTTGACCTGTTAAAATCCGATGTTAGTGCCAAAAAATCGGATTGGGACCATCAAAAACCTGGCATTATCCTTATTATAGTACATGGGTTGGTACAAAAAAGAGAGGGCAACAAAGCCTGAAACTCCCGACGACCGGCTACTGACGACCGACTCCTGACTCCTAACCCCACCAACAAACTTTTTCAGCAAACCCTAAATAAAGCCTCTTTCAAAAAGACTTAAATTAATCGTGCCGCGGGGGTTTATTGGTCGCAGAACCCGCCGGAACGACCTTGGAGGTGGGGGGGATACCTTTGAGGGAAATGAGCGTATTCATCACCGTTTTTGCCACAGGAGCGGCAACAGTGGAGCCAAAAGTATTGGCACCCTTGGGTTCATCCACCACCACCAAAACCACATAACGGGGCGATTCGATCGGTAAAATCGCGACAAAACTGGTAATTTTGGCGTTAGGTAGATAACCCCCCGTCGGACTAGCTTTTTGTGCGGTTCCCGTTTTGCCTCCGATGCGATAACCGGGGATTTGGGCCGCTACCCCCGTCCCCTTGCTGACGACGGTTTCCATCATTTCCACCACTTGCCGGGCCACGGTGGGAGAAAAGACTTTTTTGCTGGGATAATCGGGCTGCCAGTGCAAACGGCCGCGGTCGTCGGCTAATCCTTTGATCACATGGGGAGTTACCAAGGTGCCACCATTGGCCAGCGCACCGTGCAATTGTACTAATTTTAAAGGAGTCAGGGATAAACCTTGACCAAAGGAAGCGGTGGCCGATTCAATGGCATTATCCAGAAATTCTTGTTCAGGTTTGAGATATCCTGCCACTTCTCCGGGTAAATCTACGCCAACCCTTTGATTTATTTCCAATCCTAATAAACTTTTATAGAAATCAACTCGCCCTATTTTTTGGGCAATTTGCACCATGGCCACGTTACTAGAGGTTTGCAGAACTCTGGCCATATCTAGCGCCCCATAACCCTGTTTAGAGGCATTTTTAATCGTCCAGGGACCGACAGTAATTGCCCCCGGATCATTGACTACCGTATTAGCTTTAATTGCCCCCGCTTCCATGGCCATGGCGACAATAATTGGTTTAAAAGTTGACCCCGGTTCGTACTGATCGGCTACGGTCCAATTTTTAAATAGAGCCACATTGGCTTTATAGTATTCGTTGGGGTTAAAAGTTGGCTCACAAACTAGGGCTAAAAGAGAACCATCAAGGGAGTCCATGACGATGACGGCTCCCCGTTTAGCATTAAATTTTTTTAGCTGTTCTCGTAGGGCCGTCCGCGCCGCTCTTTGTAGTTTTAAATCGAGGGTTACTTCTAACTGTAATTCATCAAATTGAAAGATACCATGGGGAACAAAAGCTGGTAAAATTCGCCCGTCTCCCATGCGTCTTGTATTGACAGAAAAGGGATCTCTTTCTAATAACTGACTGGAACCTCTCTCTAATCCTGCTTGACCACGATGTTCTTTATCTACATAGCCAATCACGTCGGCTGCCACATCGTCTTGGGGATAATAACGAGCGTACTTTTCCTCTAATTCTACACCGTCAAGAGATAATTGTTTTAAGCCCCTAGCCACGGATTCGGTTAATTGATTGGCTAAACGAATTCCTGTTTCTTTTTCTTTAAATTTTTGAATCAGTTGATTAGTGGGAATATTTAATAAAGGAGCTAATTTATCAGCCACTTCTGCCGGCGGAATAGCAAACAGTTTTGGGTGTACATAAAGAGTATAAATCAAGCGATCGGCCGCCAAAACATTACCATTACTATCGACGATCGCCCGTCGGGGAATATAGGGTCTAATACTGGTAGTTTGCTGTTGTCTGGCTCTTTTTTGCAATTCCTGTCCTTGTACTATTTGCAGTTGGTACAATCGCCAAGCTAAACCCACAATACCCATGACTAAAATCAACCACACCGCCACCAATCGCCCGTTACTCAAAGGCAAATTTTTTAAGTTTTTTTGCCGTTTTTTGGCGTTTAAATAGGACTTTCTGTCCTGGAACCTGCCAGAGGGCGATCGAGTTTTTTTACCTCTAAATCTGGGTCTTTTTGTGTCAGTCATGAGCAGTATCTTTCAGTAATCAGTAAGCAGTAAGCAGTAATCAGTAAGCAGTAATCAGTGAGCAGTAAACAGTAAACAGTGAGCAGTAAACAGTAAACAGTAAACAGTAAACAGTACACTTAAAAACTCACATCTGATAACTGTTAACTTACCCACTGATAACTGATAAGTGGGTGGGTGGAATTAAATATAAGATGAACGTAGGTTGGGTTGAAGCATGAAACCCAACGCCCGATTATGTTACGCTACCGCTAACCCATCCTACACATAATTGTGCCTCCCCACTTAACTGATAACTGCTAACTGTTAACTTCCCCACTGATAACTGTTAACTGTTAACTGATAACTGTTAATAGGCACTTCTCGGTCGAGAATTGACGGTAGATTGGGGTTGAGAAGCGTTGGCCGGTTTCAGGTTAGGGGCAGATTTACGCTGTAAAAAGATAGTTTGGAAGGGTTGGGGATGAGTTAATCCGGTTTCGGGTTTTTCTGCTTGTTGAGCTAGTTGATGTTTAAGGGTTTCATTGGTGGCCAAAAGATGGCGCTCGTGACGTTGCAGTGTTTCCAGTTTACCAAATTCTTTGTCCCAAACCTTGGGAATATATACCGTCCAAGCATATATTCCCAGAGTCGAACCCAACAGACAAAAAGTAATCACGGCCACTATTCTTTCTAGGAGACAAAGGGAACGTAATTGACGCGAGGCTAATTGTTTTTGTGTCGGGGCCACGGGAACTCTCGCCACCGATTTAGTCGTCGGTTTGACGGTGGGAGTCGGGGAGGATTGAGTAACTGGTTTAGTAGTCGGGTTGGGGGAAGTTACCCGCGACTGGGGACGACGTTGACTCCCTTGGCTTTTTTGGCGAGAAACGGGAACGGGAATATAGGACTTATGGGCAGCAGACATGATTTTCTCTCAATATTTCTAGCTAGTTGTCGTTGTCAAAAATTAAGTTTCTAAAATCAGGAGTCGGTCATCAGGAGTCAGTAGTCAGGAGTCGGTCGTCAGTGGTTCGTGTTATGCAATGGACGGGGTGATCAGGGATTTGTCAATTGTTTTCCCTCTAGAACGAACTAATCAATTAAGTCTTTTGCCAGATAAGAATTTAGTCGATTTATGCCATCCGATCGAACCATGCCAAGTAACGAAGAACCATATTTAATTGATCACTGTTGCCTTTTTTCCTTTTTCCTTTAAAATCACTGCTCTAGTTCTAGACGTAAACGATATAAAATAGTTTGCGGATGAACTTGAGCGAGAATTTGATTGATCACCGTACTCGGTCCGGATGCCCCCCAACTACAACCGCGTTCTAGATAGATTTTAGCGGCTTTCCCGATGATATAGGTTCCATAAGCGGCAATTGCTCCCTGTAAGAGAGCGGTGCTACCGTAGAGGGTTAAAGAGGTGGGATTTTCAAAAATACTCGCCGCCGCCGCCGCCGTTTTGCCCAAACCGATAATCACAGTGCCGAGGATTTCCCCCACCAGCAACCCCGCACTACTCAAAAGTAGAGTCCGCCAGAGTTGACCAGCTTGGTGACTGGTAATCGGCAAGCCGTACAAACGAGCTAAAGCCCGAACTAGAGTCAAATCGACGATTGAAGCCCCTAGTAGGTCTAAAATAGCGATCGGATTGGCCGCAATCGCTAAAGCCTTATATTTCGCGTATTGCCAGATAATTTCCTCCGCTTGACTGTCCCGGAGTTCCAGGGTTTTTCTAGCGATATTTTCCTCCGCTTCTTGCCCTTGCACTAAAGCATTTAAGGCCAGTAGCGATCGCCCTTCCCGATTTAAAATCGTTAAGAGTTTATCTTGCAGCTCCTCAATTTGGGGGGGAGGGGTTTCCCACTCAGTCACCACGCGCCCATCGGGGTATTCCACCCGGACGGGAATCGGTTGCGGTTCGGCGGCTACCATAACTATCTCATCGCTAGTTAACAAATCTTCTAACGTTTTTTCGTCCCGATTGGTTCCTAATCTCTGTAACTGCTGAAAAATCTGGCGGCGATCGGCTTCCGGATAGAGATCAATCTTATTAAACACCAAAATGATCGGTTTTTTCGCCTGGCGCAATTCTGCCAAGGCCTCGTATTCGGTCCGGGTAATATCCCCCGCGACGATAAATAAAATCAAATCGGCACTTTTAGCGACTTCTCTGGCCATATTCGCCCGCGCTTCCCCTTCAATCTCATCCAATCCGGGGGTATCGATTAATTCTATCTGGATTTTACCCGTGGCTGGTATCCAACGCACCGATCGCGGCCAGCGTGTCACCCCGTGCAGGGGTCCGGTTGCCAGGACTTTTTGACCGACTAAAGCGTTTACCACCGAGGATTTACCGCGACTGACTAACCCGAAGGCTGCCACCCGAATCACTGTTTCATCCAGTTTATCCAAGGCCGATTTTAGGGACTGCAAATCCTGTTTAACGGCGGCCTGAAGTTGGGGATCGGGGGGATAATTCCAATGGCGGCGAAAACTGGCATACCAAGTTAAAGCCTGTTGTAAACTAGCTTTAGCCTGATTGTAATGAGTTTCCTCGAGCGATGGGGTCTTGGTCACGGTTGATTTTTTTACTGTTTATTGATGCTGCTGCCTTTATTGTAGAGTTTCGGGGCGGTAACTGAGACGCGGTTATTTGGGGTGGTGGGGAGGTGGGGAAGTGGGGAAGTGGGGAAGTGGGGAGCAGGAGAGATGGGGGAATTTCAACTAAAACCCTAAAACCCTAAAACCCTAAAACCCCAACACCTAACATCCTACTCCGCCAATCCCAATTGCCCCAATAGCTGAAGGATAGTTTTTCCGGTTACGGGATCTCGCCAATCGGGGGCAATTTCTGCCAGGGGAAGCAGCACGAAGGCCCGTTCTCGGCAGCGGGGATGGGGTATCTGTAATTCGGGCGTTTCTAAGATCAGGTCATCATAAAATATTAAGTCTAAATCGAGGGTACGCGGTCCCCATCTTTCCAGGCGGACTCTCCCGAATAACTGCTCGATTTCTAATAATTTATCCAGTAAATCTAGGGGGGATAAATCCACTTGCACAATGGCGCAACCGTTGAGATAATCGGGCTGAGGCGGCCCAACGGCGGCGGTTTGATACCATTGGGAATGAGCTTCTAGTTTAATTCCTTTGACTCGCTCTAATTCCCCTAAAGCTTGCCCTAAAATTGTCGCTGAATCCCCTAAATTACCGCCTAAAGCGATCGCTGCCCGCTTCATCCACATCCTTCCTCAACAATAATCTCGGCTAATTCCCCCGTCGCCCCCAAAGATTTACCTAAAAATATATTGACATTTGGATGCTTTTGTGATAGTTCAAAAACTTGGGCTTTGATCGCGTCCGTAATTGCACCAGCAAAGAGGAAATAGGGCAGTATAGCGATTTTTTGGCTACCTTGAGCAATTAAACTCTCGATTTGTTGGGATAAACTCGGTTCTATCGACCAATAAGCTGTAATTGCTCCAGAAAACGCCGCTAGATTTTCCACTTCCCGATTACCGCCGGGGCGACGACTACCGTGGGACAGTAAAATGCGGTCTTGGTGGCTTAAATCGGCAAATTGTCGGGATAACAGCGATTTTATGCCCTGATAACTGCCTAAATGGGGCTTTAACTCTAGCTTAATTGGCGATCGCACTTTGGCCACGGCTGCGGGAATATCTTCTTTAACGTGAACCCCCGACAGGAGAAACAGGGGGATAATCTGCAATCGGTTACATCCTTGGCTTTGTGCTTGTTGGGCAAAAGCTTCTATTTGTTGATGGAGAGGTGTTATCGCTAATTCTAGGGCGGCAGTCCCCACTAATACCCGATTATCTGCTTCTAGAACCGCTATAGGTGGGCTAAACTCCGATTTACTCGCCAATCTTTCGGCGGGTTGACTGATTTTTTCTTGAACTAAGGCTGCTAATCGTGTCACCGCCATGGCTGGACGCGGACCGCGACTACCGTGGAAAACCAATAAGTAGGCTGAGGAGGTCTTCAAAGAAATCTTGCCAAAATAGTTTAGTTTTTAGCCTAATACATTTTGTCTCCCTTTAGGCATCAATGCCCCTGATATTCTCGATTTAGCTGGTAAGCGGGAAAACGTCCCCATTGGTGGGAAGTGCTACCATTTTACGCGATGTAAAGTGTGAGCAAATCAGCCCGCCGGCTTGAGTTAGCCTAGATATTGAGATATAATTGCTATTGACAGAAACTGCCAGAGGTATATTTGTATTATGCGGGTAATTAGCCGTCGAATACTTCGCGATTTCTGTATGACCAACGCTAATTCCTGCGAGTCTCTCTATGATTGGTATAGAGTCGCTAGTAAAGCAGAATGGCAAAATCTAATCGATGTGCAAGCCACTTATAAAAGTGCTGAATCTGTTGGTAATTTCACTGTTTTTAACATTAAAGGAAATCACTATCGTCTAATTGTAGATCTAGTTTATAACCGACAGACTATCTATATTAAATATATTCTTACCCACGCCGAGTACGATAAAGAAAATTGGAAAAATGATGCTTACTTTTAATTCTAAAACCTATGGAGAATTACTCGCTCACTATCAACCAAAAGCAATCACCACAGAGGCGGAAAACGAGCGAGCGATCGCAATTGCTCAAGAGTTGGAACATCGCTCGGAACTTAGTTTAGAGGAGGAAGCTTTACTGGAGTTATTGATTAGTTTGATCGAAAGGTTCGAGGCAGATAATTATCCAATTCCTGACAGAAATCCTTTAGCAACTTTACGGCATCTTATAGAAGCTAACGAGATAGAATATCCAGAGCTAATTACTATTTTGGGTTCCCCTGATGCGGTGCAGCAAATAATTAATGGACAACGCAGCATCAATCAGTCAGAAGCTAGGTCTTTGGGAGCATATTTTCGGGTTGATGCCAGTTTATTTACTTGATAAGTAACTAAGGAAAATTAATTAGGGTTTGCTGAAAAAGCTTTTCCTGGGGGCAGGGTGTGGGGTGTGGGGTGTGGGGTGTGGGGTTTTACCCATTTTCAGGGGGTCAATTACCTAATTTTCAGGGAAAAAGTACCTGAATTTTCCCCCCAATCACTCCAAAGGTCGGCACTTT
>NZ_JASJFF010000151.1:0-1860 GCF_030065435.1 Microcystis sp. M53603_WE2 | reverse complement strand
TCAGGGAAAAAGTACCTGAATTTTCCCCCCAATCACTCCAAAGGTCGGCACTTTTTGAGGGAAAACAAGTCTAAAAACCCTATCCAACAAGGTTTTTAGATTTATTCAGCAAACCCTAATTATTGTAGAGGGGGAGAAAGGAGAAGGGAGAGGGGAGAATAAATAAAAATAATCTCCCTACCCCACACCCTGTCCCTAGGAAAAACTTCTTCAGCAAACCCTAGTTAAGGCCTGCTCGATTCTCTGACTATCGAGGGAGCGGCCGATAAAGACCAAGCGAGTTTGCCGCATTTCTGTGGATTGCCAGGGTCGGTCGAAGAAAGAATCAACGCGATCGCCGACTCCCTGTAACACCATACGCATCGGTTTATTGGCCACGTTAACAAATCCCTTGACCCGATAGATTTCTTCTCGGGCCACCAATTCTTTGAGCCGTTGGGTCAAAATTCGGGCATCTACAGGAGAATCGAGGCAAAACTGCACGGAATTGATCTCCTCATCGTGATCGTGTTCTTCCTCGTGATCATGATGACTAGGACGACTAGCTAAATCATCCTCGACGGCGGCATTAAATCCCAATAGCACATCGGGGCTAATTTGTCCATCAGCACAAGTAACTATTTTTACCGTCGATCGCAGTTGTGTTTTCAGCCAATTAATAATTTTTTCTAATTCGATTTCGCTGATGAGATCGGTTTTAGTTAAGAGTACCAGGTCAGCGCAGGCTAACTGATCCTCAAATAACTCCTCAATGGGCGTTTCGTGTTCTAAATTGGGGTCTGCTTGCCTTTGTGCCGTTAAAGCGTCCAAATCCGCCACCAGACGACCCCTAGCGACAGCAAAACCATCCACCACGGTGATTACTCCGTCCACCGTCGCACCGTTGCGGATTTCCGGCCAGCGAAAAGCTTGAACCAGAGGTTTAGGTAAAGCTAACCCCGAAGTTTCGATCAGCATACAATCCAACTGTTGCCGTCGCTCCAGCAATTTCTGCATGGTGGGGAGAAATTCTTCCTGTACTGTACAGCACAGACAACCGTTGGTCAGTTCCACAATATTATCGTTGGGGTTGTCATCGCAGGTCTGACAACTTTTCAATAAATCACCATCAATTCCCACTTCTCCGAATTCATTGACCATAACGGCCACCCGTCGGCCTTGATTATTTTGTAGTAGATGACGGATGAGGGTAGTTTTTCCCGCACCCAGAAAACCCGTGATCACAGTAACTGGAATTTTGTGCATAGATAGAGCGATCGATTATGTTCCTAGATCAATCTATCAGACTCTCGCTCTAGGGTTGAGGGTTTCAGCGCTAATTCTTTAGGATTACCCCACCAATTGCCGGACTGTCACAAACTGGCTGAAATTTTCCTAGTTAGTGGTTATTCTGGTAAAAGTTTCAGCCGGCTAGAATAATCGCTGAAAAACTTTTGTGGGAGTGGATCATGTTACAACGTCTTTTTTTAGCCTTTACCCTCGCTTTTCCCCTTTATTTAAGCATTGCTATTCAACAAACTTCTCCTCTAGCTGATAGGGTAAATCGCCCTTCTTCTCGCGGAATCGATAAAATTGAGCGGACAGTAAAAACCATCCAAAAGCAATTAAAACAAGAGCATTCGGTTCAATTAGATTAATAAATTTGGTGAAAAAGAGGATATCTAAAACGGGTGCATCTCATTTTTGTAAATCTACTAATTTGGGATTTTTAAGGGGAAACTTTCTCCTAAAATTGGGCGTTACTTTCGGTTTTATCACTCAACCCTAGGGTTGAGTGATAGTAGGGTTGATTCATGAATCAACCCTACCCAAACCCCCCGTTGGGGCCCAAACCCCGGAGCGCATTAGTTTTTCGGTGGG
>NZ_JASJFF010000768.1:0-2165 GCF_030065435.1 Microcystis sp. M53603_WE2 | reverse complement strand
TTGCAGGTCATCCTACCGTCGGCACAGCCTATATTTTAGCCCTAGGGATCAAGGGGGGATCGGCACCCCCCTTATCAAGGGAGGTAGGGGGGATCAAAGACAAAATCTATCTTCTATTTAATCAGAACCACTTAATTATCGGAACTAAAAAGGCTTATATATATTTCGGCACGGATTCCCATTATAATAAAAAGTATAGGTCAAATCGAGGGATTTTGTCAAGTCTTTTTTGCCATTAATCTATATAATTGTCGGGCTGCTCACCCGTCATTGTCCTGAAAAAAATTATGCCCCGGTTTGTCAAACAAGCATATATGCAGCGGTTAACCGAGACAGGACAGGAGACAAAAACGAGTTATTGGATAGAAAGAGGCGATGGGATGTTATTATTTAAAACCGATTCCCTAGAAGCAGCCGAATCGATCATCGGGCAGCATCCCCTGATTGAAAATGGCTGTGTGGAGTATTAACTGCACGAATGGCGAATAGTAGTGGAATAGGCTATTAAAGGAGTGAACCCTGTGCAAATATTCACGACAATCCCCGGTTTACGCACTTTTTTGGCTGATTATCGCCCTGATCACAGTATTGCCCTCGTGCCAACCATGGGCGCTCTCCATAAAGGTCATGCTAGTCTAATTCGACGCGCAGTGACGGAAGCGGAGGTGACTGTGGTTAGTATTTTTGTTAATCCTCTACAATTTGGCCCTACAGAGGATTTTTCTCGCTATCCCCGCACCTTTGAAAGCGATCGCCAACTGTGTGAATCCTTGGGAGTTGCTGCTATTTTTGCTCCCAGTGCGGAAACTTTAGGAATTGGTGATTCTGAGGAGATAACCGCAGTTGTTCCCCCGATTTCTCTGACTAGCGGGTTATGTGGTGCTTTTCGTCCGGGACATTTTCAGGGAGTAGCCACAATTGTCACGCGGTTGTTTAATATTATTGCACCGACGATCGCCTATTTTGGCGAAAAGGATGCCCAACAGTTAGCGATTATCCGGCAATTAGTCAGAGATTTAAATTTAGCGATCGAGATTCGCGCTTGTGCTACAGTGCGAGAAACATCGGGATTAGCCGTTAGTTCTCGCAATCAGTATCTATCGGCCACAGAAAGGGAAAAAGCGACAATTATCGCCCAAAGTTTGCAATTAGCTCTCGAAAGTTTTCGTTTAGGGGAAAGACAAAGGGAAAAACTACTGGCTATTGTGCAAAAAAATCTCGACAGAGTAGCAGAATTTCGCTGTCAGTATCTGGATTTAGTCCATCCCCAGAGTTTACAACCGATCGAGCAGATCGAGACAGGGGGACTGTTAGCGATCGCAGGATCGATCGGTCAAACCCGTTTAATTGATAATATTATCTTGCGTCAACGTCGGGCAGTTATCGCTATTGATGGGCCTGCTGGAGCGGGAAAATCGACGGTAACGCGCTTAGTAGCGGAAAAATTGGGGTTAACCTATCTCGATACCGGTGCGATGTATCGCGCAGTGACATGGTTAGTGGTGAATTCCGGTCTGGATTTGTCCGCAGAAGCGGCCATCGCCGAGTTATTATCTTTAGCGAAGATAGCAATAATCCCCGCCGATAGTCCCGAAAATGTGACTATAGTGAAGATTAATGGGCAGGATGTGACTTTAGAGATTCGCTCTCCCGCAATTACCGCGCAAGTGTCCAGAATTGCCGCTCAAAAAGCGGTGCGACAGCAGTTAGTCACCCTGCAAAGACAGCTGGGAATGTCGGGGGGAATAGTTGTGGAAGGTCGAGATATTGGTACTAATGTTTTTCCAGAAGCGGAATTAAAGATTTTCTTGACAGCGACACCCGAAGAAAGAGCGAGAAGGAGATTAAAAGACTTAGAAGCGCAGGGAAATGGGGGTATTAGTCTCGCAGAATTAACCCAAGAGATTGAAAAAAGGGATTATTTGGATAGTAATCGCTCCCTAGCACCCCTGCGAAAGGCCACAGATGCGATCGAAGTTAATACCGATCATCTCAGTATTACAGAAGTCACGGAAAAAATCATTGCTCTTTATCATCTTAACCAAGGTAATTTAGGGAGATAATTATGGCTCTTCGGTTTGTGTTATGCAATGGAGGGGGGTTATAAGGGATGGAACCCTTATATAGAAAGGCATTTAGCGATTTTTGTCAATTGTTTTTTATCT
>NZ_JASJFF010000673.1:0-3434 GCF_030065435.1 Microcystis sp. M53603_WE2 | reverse complement strand
ACTGATTAATTCCTGTAATTTGGCAAAAGCGAGGACACTACCGGTAAAAGTGACACCGCCGATCAATATACCCAAAATAGCGATCAGTATCGAGTCAAAGGCAATATTTTCACCACTTTGCAGTAAACGCCAGTATTCGCCAATGGCAATTAAAGCACTGGCAGCACCGCCTAAACCGTTAAAAATCCCCACCATTTGGGGCATAGCTGTCATCGGGACTTTTTGCGCCGAAACTAGGCCGATAATCGAGCCAATCACTAACGCCACGGCGATTAAACCATAGCTGAGGATTTCTTGATTGATTAAGGTGGCAATAATGGCGATTAGCATCCCGATGGCAGCCAGAAAATTGCCTTGACGGGCGGTAGCGGGGGAAGATAATTGTTTAAGACCGATGATAAATAAAATGGCGGCAAGTAGATAGGACAACTCGATCCCTGTGATAAGGGCATTATTCATGATTTAGCCTCTTTTTTCTTGAACATTTGCAGCATTCGATCGGTAACGACAAAACCACCGACCACGTTAACCATCGCCAAAATAACGGCAATTAACCCTAAAATTACGGTTAATTCGTGCCAATCCGTGCCTCCGGCGATGAGGAGCGCACCGACAACGGCGATACCTGAAATTGCATTCGCTCCCGACATCAGGGGTGTATGGAGAGTGGGAGGGACTTTATTGATTACCTCGAAACCGACAAAGGAAGCGAGGACAAATACCACTAAAGCGGTTAAAAGTTGGGCAGTCATTGGTTAAAGAAATAGGGGATAGGGTGTGGGGTGTGGGGTGTGGGGTGTGGGGTGTGGGGTGTGGGGTGTGGGGAGAATAAAGCTGCCTCCTGACGACCGACTCCTGCCTCCTGAATCCTGAATCCTGATAGCTAAAAAGCTGATAACTGTTCACTGAGGGCGGATTTAATGCGTTGGTTGCGGATTTCGCCGGCGTGGGTGACACAGGCACTATCAATGATGTCATCGGCAAAATCGAGGTTTAAACTGCCGTCTTTGCTGACTAAAAGCTGTAGCAGCATTTGCAGGTTTTTGGCGTACATCTGGCTGGCATTGGTGGCCACTGTGGCAGGAAGATTAACGGCTCCGACGATTTTTACACCATTTTCGATTATTTCTCGTCCCGGTTGGGTGTAGGCGCAATTTCCGCCCTGTTCCGCCGCTAAATCAACGATTACCGACCCCGGTTTCATGGTGGCGATCATTTCTTTGGTGACTAGCAGGGGGGCCTGTTTCCCCGGTACTTGGGCGGTGGTGATCACCACATCAGCCCGCTTAATTGGTTCGGCCAAGGCTTGACAAATGCGCTCCTGTGTGCTAAGAGAAACCTCTTTGGCGTAACCGTTATCGGCGACGGTATCTTCTTCTAGGGGCATTTCAATAAATTTCGCCCCGACACTCTGCACTTCTTCTTTGACTTGGGGACGAATATCAAAAGCCTCCACCACTGCCCCCAAACGGCGGGCGGTAGCGCAAGCTTGCAATCCGGCAACTCCTGCCCCCAATACCAGCACTTTGGCTGGGGCGATCGTCCCGGCGGCGGTAGTCATCATCGGGAACATTTTCGGCAGCTCAACGGCGGCGAGGAGTACCGCTTTGTAACCGGCGAGGTTAGCCTGAGAGGAGAGGGCATCCATACTCTGGGCGCGACTACTGCGGGGAATTAATTCCATACTCAAAGCGGTGATCCCGCGCTCGGCTAATTTGGCAATGCGCCGGGGTTGACGCAGGGGATCGAGAAAGCCGAGGAGGATACCACCATTTTTGAGGCGATCGATCTCGCTATCGCTAGGAGGGACGACTTTGAGAATAATATCGGCAGTTTCATAGATATATTCGCTGTTTTCGCTCAGGGCGGCTCCCACGGCACTATAGGCACTATCGGCAAAGTTAGCGCTAATTCCCGCCCCATTTTGGACAATTACCTCAAATCCCGCCTTGACTAAACGGGCGACGGTATCCGGCACTAGCGCCACCCGCGCCTCGCCTTGGTCACTTTCTTTGATTACGCCGATTTTCATGGCTGGGTTTCTCCTTAGTAAGTCCTTCTCTTGTCTTATGCTGTTGGGGTAAGGGTTTCGTTAAATGCGATCGATCCCTTGGGATAATTTCGAGTCAAAATTGCTTTTCACTTCCATCCTAGCTATCCTCACCTTTCTGGCTCTTTTTCGGGGTAAATCTTAGGATTATCTTCAGAATTAAAGGGTTTTGAGCGGCACTGCTTGGGAATTTTTACCTAGTGATGAGGTAGTTGGGGAACGCTGGAATGGTTAACATTAGCCAGTTTTCGGTCGTTGATACCAGATTAAATTATACTTCATCTTTATGAGAAGGGCTGTAAGCTATTTCTCAGTTCTCCCTGACCGAGATTATAAACTAATAAGCCGAGAGACATTAAGGATAACATTGCCTCGATTCTTTGTGAGATTTTGAAAAAAAACTATTGTGCTATCCATTAAGAAATTACCTTAAAGTTTCTAAAATTAATGACAAAGGTAAATCGAGGGCTTGAGCAATTTGTTCAGCAGTTAGCCCTACTTGCACCAGTCTGGGAACGGTTTCTAGTTTTGCTTCTTTTAATTTTTCTTCAATCAACAAGTTTTCGGTTTCAATTATATCAGAATTATCCATGGCTAAGTTTTCAGGATATTGAGGGGAGTTGGGACAAAAATTAAGTTTTTCAATTTGTCCAGAATTAACCAAGTTATTGCTACTATTAGTAATTATTAATCTTTCAATTGCTGATCGAACATTTGATTTGTTTAAATCTTCGCCTAATGCTTCTGAGAGAATGTGCCAAAGTTCATAGGCTTTATCTCTAGCATGACCTTCAGAACATTTATACTCTTCTGCTATTTTTGCATATTTTTGTCCATTAAAAACACTTTGTAAAATGCCTAGTTGTAGGGTGTAAATGTGTTTTACTGTTTGACGAAAAACAAGATTATCAATCTCTTTGAAAACCTCTTGAGTGTTCCTATCTGATTATTTTAGAATTTTAAGCTTTACCTTCCGACATTATCCGTTATTTTCCGACTTTTGTAAAGAGGCTTAATAAAACTCCCGACAATTTCCGTTGTTTACCGTTTAGTAACTAGCATTTAATAAATAAAAAAATGAAGAATTAATTAAAGAACATATTGATAGTCGATCCAAATGTTATTTTTATGTCAGTCAGATAGACTAAAAACATCAAATGAAAGTAGAGTGTTAAATATGGCAAAAATTGACGGTATTCAATTACCTGCTGACTTAAGTGGTAGCTTAGGAGGCACTCCTGAAGAAGCGGCCAAAGTCTTTTTATCTGCAGCAAGTAAAGGTTTAGCTAAAGTTATTGCTGATGCACTTGTGGATGCAGTGGGAGAAACCATAGGAGATGGTGCCGCTCCTGATTGGACAAAATTAATTACAGGTGCTGCAATT
>NZ_JASJFF010000680.1:0-2889 GCF_030065435.1 Microcystis sp. M53603_WE2 | reverse complement strand
TCAATTCGGGGGATTGGCGTGATAGATTTAGTCTAAGCCGAATTGATTGCCCCGTGTGTACTGTAAATAGGCGGCAACGAACAAACCCGCTAGGGTAATGGGAATTAAGCCTAGGACAATCCCTAGCACTAAAGGTTCAATCACGTCTGTACTCCTTGGATTAGCAATTTTTCACCCGTATTTTATCCTAGCAGGGGTTGCCCGCGAAAGATAGGGCGATCGTACATACTTCTTAAGTGGGGTGTGGGGTGTATTTTCAGTGAACAGTGAACAGTGAACAGTAATCAGTGAACTGAAAACCCACATCTGATAACTGACATCTGATAACTGATAACTAATAACTGATAACTGATTATGAGTGATTTTGAGGAACTAGAGTCTAAAAAACGGGAAAAAGCCCTAGAAATGCAGGCCTATCGCGATAATTTGCTCTCGCGGGTGACAAGATTACTAATTTCTCAAGATATCCACTTGGCGATCGATCATACCCTAGAACTGCTCTGTCAATTTACCCAGAGCGCTCACTGTTACATTATTCAATATTCTACCTGTCGTCAGCAGTGGAGTATGGTTTATGAATACTGTCACCCCGACTATCCGCAAGTTGTCCCGATTCGGGAACAATCACAAAATCTCTCGACGGAAACCTTTCCCTGGTTTTCGGAACAATTATTAAACGGTATTCCAGTTAAAATAAACTCTTTAGAAGATTTACCCGCTACTGCTATCCCTGAAAGAACTATTCTCGCTCATAGTTCTACTCCCTGTCTCTTAATCGTTCCCATGTGGGATAGTTGTGGGATAACGGTGGGTTATCTGGGATTGGATGCAAGTGCAGAAAAGCAATGGACAGGGGAAGATGTCACCTTTGTGCGGTTGCTGGGAGAATTAATTGCGATCGCACAAAGTAGATATGAAGCGGAAAAAGAGTTAAAAGAAGCTAAAGAAGCGGCAGTTAAGGCAAATAAAGCTAAAAGTGAGTTTCTAGCTAACATGAGCCACGAATTACGCACTCCTCTTAATGCTATCTTGGGTTTTACTCGCTTAATATCCCGGGATAGCAGCATCAGCAGTGAATATCGCCAATATTTGGAAATTGTCAATCGTAGCGGGGAACATTTATTAGAGTTAATCAACGATATTCTAGAAATGTCGAAGATAGAAGCAGGAAGAACGGTTTTTAACCCTAGTAATTTCGATTTATACGCTCTTTTAGATAATATTGCCGAAATGCTCCGTCCACAAGCGCAGACAAAAGCTTTAAGCTTAATTTTTGATCGCAGCTCCGAGCTTCCTCAGTATATTTATACTGATGAAAGCAAATTGCGACAGGTGTTAATCAATCTCTTGGGTAACGGATTGAAGTTTACCGAGTCGGGAGGGGTAACTCTCCGGGGAAAATTAGGGGAGAAAAGAGGAGATTATCAGCGATTGCTTTGGGAAATTGAAGACACAGGCGCAGGAATCGCCCCAGAGGAGATTTATAAGCTATTTCAACCCTTTAACCAAACGGAAACGGGACGAAAATCCCAACAGGGGACAGGATTGGGTTTACCTATCAGTAAAAAATTTGTTGAGTTGATGGGGGGTGCGATCGGAGTTAGTAGTATTCTGGGTCAAGGAAGTATTTTTAGTTTTGATATTCAGGTGGGTTTGGTGGGGGAAAATGAGATTAAAACCGAAACCAATAGGGCAAAAGTAATCGCTTTAGCCGAAAATCAGCCTAAATATCGCATATTAGTCGTCGATGATCGACCGGAAAGCCGTTTGCTGTTGCTGAAACTCCTGACTACCCTAGGATTATCCGTGCAAGAGGCCGCTAATGGTCAAGAAGCGATCGCAATTTGGCAAGCATGGCAACCTCATCTTATCTGGATGGACATGAGAATGCCGGTGAAGGACGGTTACGAAGCAACTAGGGAAATTCGGCAGTTAGAGGCTGATAATCGCGGAAAAACGGTGATAATTGCCCTAACTGCCAGTGCTTTTGAAGAGGATCGCGCCTTGGTTATTGCCGCCGGTTGTGATGATTTCGTGCGTAAACCTTTCCGAGAAGAAGTTATCTGGCAAAAAATGGGCGAATATTTAGGATTAAAATATATTTATGCCGATAATGAGCCAAATCAACCCAATTATTCGCCAGTTTTCCTCGATTCCCTGCAATCCCTATTAAAATTAATCAGTCCCGTCTGGATTAGACAATTGCAACAAGCGGCGCGAGAATGTGATGATGAAAAAATTATCGCCCTAACCGCAGAAATTCCCCCCGATTATGCTACCCTTGCCCAAGGTTTACAACAGTTAGCCAGAGAATTTTCCTTTGATGCGATCGAAACCATCATTAGAGATTTAAACATATCTTAAGAGAGTATTTTATCTAGATCTCAAAAACGTGATATTCTAAAGGCATAAATCCCTAAATATGGCAATTTTAAAGGATGAAACTGTTAAAAATGCTCATCGGTACTTTCTTAATACTACCGATTTTTTCCGTTCATGCTCAAGTCCCCTCGCTTCCCCCAATCAAGCAAAATTCCCCCAATCTTGGTGATCTACCCAATGATCCCACCCAGCAGAAAAATTGGCTTTGTAACCGAGGAGATCAACGCATTGCCGTGGCTGCTAAAGAAGAGAAAGGTTGGAAAGAATTAATTGAAAAACAAGGTTGGCAATGTCGTGAGGGAAATACCGACATACCCGATAAAACTCTCGGCTTTTCCTGTGAACCAGAACAAACCCTCGGCCTGTTGACAGTTTACTGGTTAAATGGTAGTAATGGTCAACAACAATTAAGCCAATGGCGAGATAAATTAGCAGCACAACAGGGGATGGTTTGTACCATCAATAACGTGCAGTTATTCGATACTCAAGAAAATATACCCAACCCAT
>NZ_JASJFF010000216.1:0-1158 GCF_030065435.1 Microcystis sp. M53603_WE2 | reverse complement strand
GGTTCTTCGTTACTTAGTATGGTTCGATAGGGGGGCATAAATCGACTAAATCCTTATCTGGCAAGAGACTTAATTGATTAGTTCGCTCTAGAGCAAAAATAATTGACAAAAATCGCCAAATGCCTTTCTATATAAGGGTTCCATCCCTTATAACCCCCGTCCATTGCATAACAAAAACCGAAGAACCGGATTTGAAAAACTTACGGGAGTTGGGGCGATTGTGATTGTTGTTAGCGAGACAATGCTAGACCCCTCTGTGCGGTAATTATGCCCAAATTGAGGTGATTAAACCCCACAGTGCCATATTAAGTCTTATTAAGGGGTGTTAGACCGATGGAAGTGGGATAGTAGGATAAAAGAACCACCATTTAAGCTAAACATCGCCAGGTATTTAGGGACTTGCGTAGGAATAATATCCCAGCCAGAAAATCGCTCTGTAGAAGAATCAGACAAGCCCTAAATGGTGCATTATCAAAGCGCAAGTCCCTTAGCCTAAGTGGACTTGTTGAACTAAGAATCCCTCGCTAAGGAAGAAATTTATGGTGACAGTAACGCAAGCTGGGACTACAAGCTGTTCCACGACAGTGGTTAGGGGACTAGATCGGCAACTCATTGCTCAAATGAATCGACTTGTCTCAGGTGCTTTAGTTGATTTTTCTTCGCCCAAGATCAGGCTTGGACAAGCAGTTTGGCCATTCTTACAACCAGCGGCTAAACGCGCCCTAGATCGGGCGGTTGCCAATCGAGGCCAGACTCTGATTGTCAACTCCGCTTATCGGACTATTGCCCAACAACTACTTCTTTTTCAACAAGCTCAGGCGAATCGATGTGGCATTACTATCGCTGCTGAGCCAGGAAAGAGCAACCATCAAAGTGGATTAGCTCTCGATATTGAAGATCATGCAGGCTGGCGACCTTTCCTAGAAGCTCAGGGCTGGAAGTGGCTAGGTCCATCAGATCCGGTTCATTTTGACTTTAAAGGTGCTGGGGTTCGTGACATTCGCTCAACTGCTATCCTGGCGTTCCAGCAACTGTGGAATGGGAGCATCTCACTTATGCAATGAGTATTAATACTTATAGCAGTCAAAAACTAGAAAATCTTCAACTTGATCACAAAGAGAAATGAGATTATAATAGTTATAACTTACAATTCAGAAT
>NZ_JASJFF010000248.1:0-4635 GCF_030065435.1 Microcystis sp. M53603_WE2 | reverse complement strand
CTGTAATTTGTTTTAACGGTTCCACCGATATATTGTTAAACTTGGTAAAGAATCTGAAAATTTAAAAATTATCTGTTAACACTATGGGTCGCGTTGGGGTTTTATTATTAAATTTGGGTGGGCCGGAGCGGTTAGAGGATGTACGTCCTTTTCTATTTAACCTTTTTTCTGACCCAGAAATCATCCGTTTACCGATCAAAGGATTACAAAAACCTTTAGCTTGGTTAATATCGACGCTAAGAGCGAGTAAATCCCAAGAAAATTACCGTCAGATTGGCGGTGGCTCCCCTTTACTCAAGATTACGGAAGCACAGGCCACGGCACTGCAACAACGTCTCAAGGAAATGGGCCGCGAGGTGAGCGTTTATATCGGGATGCGTTACTGGAATCCCTTCACCGAAGAAGCGATCGAGCGGATTAAACGGGATCATATCAAAAAATTAGTTATTCTTCCCCTTTATCCCCAATTTTCGATCAGTACCAGTGGTTCCAGTTTTCGTGTGCTGGAGGAAATGTGGCAGGATGATCCCTATCTGCGTTTGACGGAATATACTCTCATCCCTTCTTGGTACGATCATCCCACTTATCTGAGTGCTATGGCCGATCTGATCGCGCGAGAATTAGAGCAGTGTCCTCATCCTGACCAAGTACATATCTTTTTTAGCGCCCATGGTGTCCCCCAAAGTTATGTGGAGGAAGCGGGAGATCCCTATCAAAGGCAAATTGAAGAATGCACTAGGGCGATCATGCGTACGCTAAACCGACCCAATCAGTACACTTTAGCCTATCAAAGTCGCGTCGGTCCGGTGGAATGGCTAAAACCCTACACTGAAGATGCTTTAAAAGAGTTGGGAGAGCAGGGAATTAAGCATTTATTGGTCGTACCGATTAGCTTTGTCTCGGAACACATCGAAACTCTGCAAGAAATCGATATAGAGTACCGAGAAGTGGCGGAAGAAGCGGGAATTGAACATTTTCAGCGAGTACCCGCTCTTAACACTCACCCGATGTTTATCGAATCTCTCTCCCAGTTAGTGGTCAAATCCCTAGAGGAAAAACCCACCACTTTCGAGCAAATTACCCATCCGAAAGCGAATATGAAAATGTATCCCCAGGAACGTTGGGAATGGGGGATGACAACGGCAGCCGAGGTGTGGAATGGCCGATTAGCGATGATCGGTTTTCTGGCAATTATTATCGAATTAATTACCGGTCAAGGACCGTTACATTTTGTTGGTTTATTATAACCTCAAGCTTCGTTGCCATTGCCTTTGACGGTAACTACCAAAATAAGGTTGGGTTTAACTATATTTAACCCAACCATTGGCGATTTTATCTTCTCTTAGGACATCATATTAGCAGAACGAACATTAACGTTAACTTCTAGCCTGCCATTGCCGAGCATATCTAACCCAGTGACGCTAAACAGATTAGCTTTAATGCCCCTTTCCTGAAAATTAGCCTGTAATTCTTTGATGAGAACCTCTTCCACTTTCCCTTCATCATCTGCTAGAGCTTGAACGATTTTAGCGGCGAAAGAGCCAATTTTTGCGCTCAATATTTCTTCCACATTGGTAATCTCGATAATAACCATTGATTTTTCTTCTTAGTAGAGGACAAATAGCATAAGAACAGAATTTGCGAGAAAATAGAGCTGCTCTCATCTTAGGAATCAGTATAACCTGCACTGTTACCCCCCAAACGGAAATTCCCACCCAGAAGGAGATTACTGCATGATAAACCTAGAGACCCTAGAAGGTTGGTTAAATGCTCCAGTGGAAAATGAGCGACTAGAATTTAAACAGACTAAAAATCAATTTGATACAATCAAACTGTTAAAATATTGCGTCGCCCTTGCTAATGAAGGAGGTGGCCATTTTATCTTAGGTGTTACCGATAAACGTCCCCGTAAAATTGTTGGTTCACAAGCCTTTCCTACACCCGAAGAAATTAACAGCATTAAATCGCTAATCGTTCAAAAACTTCGCTTGCGCGTGGAAATCACCGAATTGGCCCACCCTGATGGTCGTGTCTTGGTTTTTGAAGTGCCAACCCGTCCCACAGGACAACCTATCGCCTTTGAAGGTGCTTATCTAATGCGAGCAGGGGAAGACTTAGTACCCATGACACCTGATCTGCTTAAGCGCATCTTTGCTGAAGATCAACAAGATTGGTTTTGTCAACCTGCTCGTTCTCATGCTAGTCCAGATGAGGTTATTGACCTATTAGACACCCAAACCTACTTTGAATTGCTCAAGCTTCCCTATCCTAGCCATCGTGATGCTGTTTTAGAAAGATTACAAGGCGATCAACTCCTGCAAAAAACCCCACAAGGTTGGACAATTCCTAATTTATCTGCCATCCTTCTGGCCAGACAACTTGAGAGCTTTTCCCCTACCTTAGCGCGTAAAGCACCACGAGTGATTATCTATGAGGGAACAGGTAAAATTAAAACTCGACTGGAACAGACAGGAACTAAGGGATATGCTGTGGGTTTTGATGGTTTAGTTAATTTTGTCCACGATTTAGCCCCTCAAAATCGCGTCATCGAGGAGGTTCTTAGGGAAGAAGTGAAAATGTTTCCTCCACAAGCTTTGCGAGAACTGATCGCCAATGCTTTGATTCATCAGGACTTTCTCGCTACAGGCGCTTCGGTGATGATTGAAATGTATGATGATCGAGTAGAAATCTCTAACCCTGGTATTCCTTTTATCAAAGTAGAACGCTTTATAGACGAATATCGCTCCCGTAATGAGCAATTAGCTGACATAATGCGTCGTTTTGGCATTTGTGAAGAAAAGGGCAGTGGTATTGATAAAGTTATTTCCGCTGCCGAGAAATTTCAACTTCCCGCACCAGATTTTAGAGTAGGTGAGCTCCGAACAACTTCTATCCTATTCGCTCATCAGGATTTTGGCAAAATGAGTCAATCTGACCGTATTCGCGCTTGTTATCAGCACTGTTGTCTCCTCTATGTCGATAATCAACGGATGTCTAACCAAACCTTACGAAATCGCTTTTGTTTAAATGAATCAAAAAACAATACTGTTTCTCAAGTGATTGGGGCAACTAAAGAAGCAGGACTGATTAAACTTGACGAATCTGAATCTAAATCAACTCGTTATGCTCGTTATCTCCCCTTTTGGGCCTAGACTAGCCTTGAGCGAAGTGGAAATGCTAAAAAGTGCTTCAACGCAAATCCATTTTAGGGATGTCAAATCGGCGAAACCCTTATACAGCGAGCAAAAAAGTGCTTCAACGCAAATCGACATTTTTCCAAGAGGAGATTTTATCATCGCGTCCACACGGGAGTGGGACTTGTGGACGACAACGGCGATACATTTCTTTAAACTGCACCCCCCAAACGTAAATAGGCTTCAATAAAGCTATCTAAATCCCCATTCATTACCCGGGTAACATCGGTGGTTTCCACATTACTACGGAGGTCCTTAACCAATTGATAGGGATGAAAAACATAGTTACGGATTTGATTGCCCCAAGCGGCCTCCACCATATCGCCGCGAATTTCTGCGATCGCTTGAGCCTGTTGTTCCCGAGCGATAATTAACAATTTCGCTTTTAATAAAGCTAGGGCTTTTTCTTTATTTTGTAATTGCGATCGCTCTTGGGTACAACGCACAGCGATACCTGTGGGAAGATGAACTACACGCACGGCAGTTTCCACTTTATTAACATTTTGTCCACCTTTTCCCCCCGATCTAGTGGTGGTAATTTCTAAATCTTTATCGGGAATTTCTACCCTCACCGCATCATCGCCCAAAATTGGCATCACTTCCACCCCGGCGAAACTGGTTTGACGTTTACCATTAGCATTAAAAGGGGAAATTCTTACTAACCGATGGGTGCCTTTTTCTCCTTTCAGATAACCGTAAGCATAAGTTCCGGCAATCTCAATTGTCACCGATTTAATTCCCGCTTCATCTCCTTCTGATATTTCCGCTAAAGTGACTTTATAACCCTGTTTCTCGGCCCAGCGAGAATACATTCTCAGGAGCATTTCTGTCCAATCTTGGGCATCGGTTCCCCCGGCCCCCGCATTAATCGTTAAAACCGCTCCTTTTGCGTCGTAGGGACCATTTAAAAGCTGTTGCAATTCCCAGCGATCGAGGTCATGCTGTAAATGAGTTAAATTGTCCGTCGCTTCTTCTAGTAAAGTTCGATCGGATTCTAATTCTAATAACTCGATAATTGCCTTGGTATCTTCTAATTGTCCACACCAACCCTGATAGGTTTCTAAAGAAGATTTACATTCATTTAGTTCTTGCAGGGTTTTTTGAGCCGTATCGAGATTATCCCAAAAAGTAGGGACGGCCGCCACCTGTTCTAAGTCTTTAATTTTCGCCCTTAAAGTGGGTAAGTCAAAGATAGTCCTGGGTTTTACCCAGGCGCGATCCTACTATCTCGATACCTTTTTTTAGTTCTGATATTTCCATATTTTCAGTTATCAGTTATCAGTTACTCTAGGAGTCAGGAGTCAGGAGTCAGGAGTCAGTCCCGATGAAAAAATTTTCACCCCCACAGAGGAAAGAGGTTTCCTTCCCTACACCCGACGCCCCACACCCTACACCCTCTTTCAAGTCAGGAGTTGAGAGTTGGGGTTTTAGGGTTTTGGGG
>NZ_JASJFF010000354.1:0-3879 GCF_030065435.1 Microcystis sp. M53603_WE2 | reverse complement strand
TGCGGGCAGTACCGTCACCTACTTGTAGGACGGTTCCCACGTTGGAGACCTGTACTTCTTGGTTATAGGATTCGATCTGTTGACGAATAATCGTGCTAATTTCGTCGGGTCTGATAGCTACCATAGTTTAATCTGGGAAAAAGTAAAAAATTAGAAGGTGAAAAAACGGCAAAAAAGAGAGATTAGATGACCTTAGCGCAGGGAGAGGCTGAGGCGTTGTAGTTGACCGCGAATGCTGGCATCAAAGACCTGAGAACCGACTTTGATCACCACACCACCGATCAGGCTGCCATCAACTTTGGTTTTCAGTTCGACCACGTTCGCCCCGGTGAGGGTTTTCACTTTGTCGATGACGATTTGTTTTTGGCTATCGTTCAATTCGGTGGCCGAGGAAACTTCCGCTAAAACGGTGTTAGTCAGCACTCTGGCCAGGGTGAGATATTGTTGACAAACGGGTTCTAAAAATTGAATCCGACGTTTATCGACCAATAACATCATGAAGTTAGTTAAATAGGGATTGGCGCTGCTCCCCATTACTTGGGAAAGAACGGCTTTTTTAGCTTCTTCTTTGATGACGGGATTGCCAATAAAAGCTCTTAGATCGGGAGCATTTTCCAACAATTCTAAGAGGGATTTAATTTCGCCGCCAATCGCTTCTAATTGTCCGCTGCTTTGGGCGACGGAAAGTAATGCTTGGGCGTAGGGTTCGGCGATTTCTGAACTGATTAAACTTCCCTGCATCTATTTACCTCCTAGGTTGGCCAAACTGCGATCAATTAGGGTTTGTTGTACCGATTCTTCCAGGCCGGCGCTTAATTGGGATTCCACATTAGCTAAGGCTAAAGCGGTAATTCTTTGGCGTAATTCTACTAAAACGCGATCCTGTTCCGCCGAGAGATCTTTAGCGGCACTTTCGCGCATTCTTTGAATATCGAGTTCGGCTTGGGCGGCGATGTCGGCGGTGACAGTTTTAGCTCTATCTCGAGCATTATTGATAATTTGTCCCGCCTCTTGTTTTGCTAGGGCGAGTTTTTTCTGTTCTTCGGCGAGGGCGTTAGCGGCAATATTTTTCCGGTTTTCAGCTTCGGCTAAAGCTTCCGCAATCTTCGACTGACGTTCTCCGAGGATTTGTCCGAGAACTTTGCGGCCGTAGAAGATGATTAAACCGAGCAGAATCGAGAGGTTAAATAGGTTAGTTCCTAAGATATCGGTGTTGATGCCGAATCCCTCTGCTGCCGCTTCCTTCGCCTCCGTGGCTAATAATAAAACTGTGTCGATGATCATGATTATTGAGGGCGGGGAGTAGGTTATTCAGTTATCAGTTATCAGTTATCAGAGGTAAGTTATCAGTCTTCTAACTCCTGACGACTGAGTTCTATCTTTTTACTGATCACTGTTATTAACCAATGGCTGGGGTTTAGCGAACGAGTTCGGGGCCGAGGAGTTTTTCGAGAATTTGACGGGAAAGAGAGGCCACTTGTCCTTCTAGAGAACGAAAGGCTTCTTCTTTCTGTTGGGCAATTTCGGCGGCGACGGCTTCCTTACGGGCGATCGCTTCTTTTTGGGCTGCGGCAACTCGTTCGCTGGCTAGTTTTTGGGCCTCGGCCTGCGCTTGGGCGATAATCTCTTGGGATTGTTTACGAGCCGAAGTTAATTGCAATTCGTACTCTTGTACCAGTGCTTCGGTTTTGGCTAGTTGTTCTTTGGCTCCGCCTTCAGTTTGCCGAATATACTCCGCCCGTTCATCTAAAACTTTACTGAGGGGTTTATAAAAAACGGCGTTCAGGATCACTGCCAAAAGAATAAACTGTAGTGCCATCACTGGCAGGGTGGCATCGAAATCAAACATTGATTTATTCCTGATAAATAGAAGCTATAGACAGGTTCAAAAAAGGAAGATGATCCCCCTGCTTTAACAATAAACAGTCAGGGGGAATCACTAAAATTCCCTTAACTAGCTATCAGCCTTCCGTCCCCAAAACCAGATTTTTTAGTTGGCTGCTTTGGCGTTTTTTGAGAGTTTTGAAAACTCCGCTGCCAAGCTGAGGACTGGGGGCTGATAGCCCACTGCTTTTTTAATTAGGCGAAGGGGTTAGCGAACAGTAAAACGAGAGCGATAACCAAGCCGTAGATGGTTAAGGATTCCATGAATGCCAAGCTGAGGAGAAGGGTACCACGAATTCTTCCTTCAGCTTCGGGTTGACGGGCGATACCGGAAACAGCTTCTCCAGAAGCGGTACCTTGACCAACACCGGGGCCGATAGCGGCTAAACCAACGGCGAGGGCGGCGGCGATAACGGAAGCGGCAGCTACTGTGGGGTTCATGGTGATTTTTTCCTCTATTTACTAATCAATTTCAATCTGTTGTTTACAGAGCGCGTTCTCAGCCGTAAAAAATGGCTGGTTTTCTGCTCAAAACTCCCGAAAGAGTTTTTGGGAAAGAACGATCTGGGAATTCAGTTGCTCATCCTGAATTCGACCAATAATTTCTTAGTTATTATCCTATTATTTGGACACTTTTTCCTAAGAAATTTTTCTTTTTTCGTCCCTCGCTTTTAAGCGTGTTCCTCTTCGTGTTCCGATTCCAGTGCCTCATGGATATAGGCCCCGGCAAGGGTGGCGAAGACAAGGGCCTGAATAGCGCTGGTAAATAAACCGAGAGCCATCAGGGGTAGGGGTACGACTAGGGGGACAAGGAAGACTAATACGGCCACTACCAACTCGTCCGCGAGGATGTTTCCGAAAAGACGGAAGCTGAGGGAGAGGGGTTTGGTAAAGTCTTCTAAAATTTTGATCGGTAATAGCACGGGAATCGGCTCTAGGTAGTGAGCGAAGTAACCGAGTCCTTTTTTACTGATGCCTGCGTAGAAGTAAGCGAGGGAAGTCAGTAGGGCTAACGCCACCGTGGTATTGATGTCGTTAGTGGGGGCGGCTAATTCTCCTTCGGGCAGTTCGATTAACTTCCAAGGAATCAAGGCCCCTAACCAGTTAGAAACGAAAATAAATAAAAATAGGGTGCCGATGAAGGGCAACCAGGGTCGATATTCCTTTTCTCCTAGCTGGTTTTTGGCTAAATCGCGCAGAAATTCCAGAACGTACTCCATGAGGTTTTGAATACCGCTAGGGACTTTCTGGATTTTGCGGGTAGCGGCGATCGAGGCGATGATTAAGATAGCGAAGACGATCCAGGAGACCGCGATCACTTGCCCGTGAATTTTTAGTCCGCCGATGTGCCAGTACCAGTGTTGTCCCACTTCCAGGGAAGCGAGACTATAAAAATTAAGCACACTTAAACTGTCTAACATTTCCACCTTGGGGAGATTCAGGTTCGCAACTCAGGGTTATTTTGAACGGTTAAAGGGTTTAGGAATCGGCTTTCTGCTCCAGCTTGAAGATGGTTTGCAGGGTATAGACGATGATTGCGCCTTTATAGGTCAAAAAACCCAAAAAAACTGGCACTATGTGCAGTTCTTGCCAACGACTGGCGATGATGATTAATCCAGCGAATAGGGCTAATCCTTTTTTGCCTACCCGATTTTTCGTTACCCCCAATTTTTCCACTTCCCCGGCTAGGAGTTTTAGGTAAACAACTCCCACCATTGCCCCTAATAGGTAATTAAGGGCAGTATTGAGGGAATAAAACAGCCACACGGGTATAAAGATCAGACCGCTTAAGATCAGGGTGGTGATCAATAGGGTGTTTTGTAGTTGATAGTATTCCCGCATCGGATCTGACGACGGGTTGGTTTCTGGGGTTGGGGGAGATTCGATCGATGGGTCAGACAAGGTACACCTAAATCAGCGATAGACTAATCTCAATATCTGGATTGCTTTCCCAGCTATGACGCTCAGGTAAGCCACAAGACATATTATCACGGC